>NZ_JAYGIA010000072.1:0-34671 GCF_034931165.1 Synechococcus sp. BA-124 BA4
GTGCTGGTGCCCGATCGGGGTGTGGCGCCCGGACTGCGGCGGCTCCTGCGCGAGCTGGGGCTCCCCCTGCGCAGCGGCGGCAACAGCCTGCAGACCCCAGACGACTGGATCGGCCGGATCCAGGGCAGCGACCTGGCTCTGGTGGTAGCCGATCGGGAGGCCGACACCTGGGCCTGCCTGCAGCGCTGGCCCCTGGGCCAGGGGCCACGGGCTTCCCGCCCGCACTGTCCGGTTTGGCTGGCGTTGCCGGCCGACTGGCAGGAGCACCCGGTGTTGCGGCACACCGCCCAGGAACTGGGCCGGATCGGCGCCGCGCAACAGCTGGAGGGCTGAAAGTATGTGCTCCGTGCATAGATCCAAGACTCGCGGCTCGAAGTGCTTCTGGTGTGCTGCCACATCGCTTCCGCTAGGTGCAGACTGGCCGCAGCGTCCGCTCACACTCATGCCACCCCACCCGCCACAGGCGGTTGAACCACAGGGGGGCACGCCGCGATGACCGCCCGCTTGGAAGACCTCAAGCCCGATGCCCAGGTCAAGGGCCTGGTAGGGCGCGAGGCTGTCCGCATCATCACGGCCCAGATGATGGGCGAGGCCGCCCAGGTGGTGTATCGGGACGGTCAGGGCACGATCGATACCCAGATCCTGTTTCGGGACAAGGAGGCCGAGCTGGAGATCGTCTCCGGCGGCCGCAAGTGGAGCTTTGAGGGCGACGGCGACCAGTTCCGGCTGGTGAGCGAGGCCGAGCGCATCCGGCTGGCCTACCTCTTCGACCCCTACGTGGCGGTGAGCGGCAGCGCGATCGACCCGCTGCCCCATCAGATCAGTGCGGTCTACGAGCACATGCTCCCCAGGCAGCCGATGCGCTTCCTGCTGGCCGACGACCCCGGCGCCGGCAAGACGATCATGGCCGGCCTGCTGATCAAGGAGCTGCTGATCCGGGGCGAGCTGGAGCGCTGCCTGATCGTGGCCCCGGGGTCCCTAAGTGAGCAGTGGCAGGACGAGCTCAAGGAGAAGTTCGAGCTGCAGTTCGAGCTGCTCACCCGCGACCTGATCAATGCCACCGGCTTGGGCAATCCGTTTGAGCAGAGGCCGCTGCTGATCGCCCGGATGGACATGCTCTCCCGCGACGAGGAGCTACAGACCCGGCTAGAGCAGGCTCCGGAATGGGACCTGGTGGTGTGCGACGAGTCGCACCGGATGAGTGCCCACACCTTTGGCGGGGAGATCAAACGCACCAAGCGCTACGAGATGGGCCGGCGGGTGGGGAACCATGCCCGCAACCTGCTGTTGATGACCGCCACGCCCCACAACGGCAAGGAGGAGGACTTCCAGCTCTACATGGCCCTGCTGGATGAAGACCGCTTTGAGGGTCAGGAGAGGGATGCTGTGCACCGCAGCGATCCCACCGACCTGATGCGGCGGCTGGTGAAGGAAGACCTCTACACCTTTGAAGGCAAGAAGCTGTTCCCGGAGCGCAGGAGCTACACCGCCCAGTACGAGCTGAGCCCCAGCGAGAAGGTGCTCTACGAGCGCGTCACCGAGTACGTGCGTGATGAGATGAACCGCGCTGATCGCAATGCCGATAAAGAAGGAGGTGGCAAGCGGCGGGTGAACGTGGGCTTCGCCTTGATGACCCTTCAGCGCCGCCTGGCGAGCTCACCGTTTGCGATTCACCGCTCCATCGAGCGCAGACGGGAGCGGCTGGAAGCTCGGCTCAAGGAGGAACGGCTGCTGCTGGAGGGGCGGCAAGTGGGTGACCGGCTGCAACTGGAGCGCAGGCTCGCGGCTCTGGAGGCCGATGACCTCGACGAGCTGTACGAGGAGGACACCGCCTCTGAGATCGAGGAGGTTGAGAACGTCTTTACCGACAACGCCACCTCAGCCCAGACCCTGGCGGAACTGGAGCACGAGATCCAGGTCCTCAAGGAGCTGGAGGTGCTCAGCAAGCGGGTGGTGAATTCCGGTACCGATGCCAAGTGGATGGAGCTCGACCGGATCCTCGATGCCCCGCAAATGGTGGATGAGAACGGCGGCCGGCGAAAGCTGGTGCTGTTCACCGAGTTCAAGGACACGCTCACCGACCTGGCCCGCAAGATCCGCAACCGCCTCGGCCGGGAAGAAGCGGTGGTGGAGATCCATGGCGGTGTGCCAAGAGACCGGCGGCGGCAGGTGGTGCACGCCTTCATGAACGATCCGCAGGTGGTGGTGCTGCTGGCCAACGACGCTGCTGGGGAGGGCGTGAACCTGCAGCGGGCGCACCTGATGGTGAATTACGACCTGCCCTGGAACCCCAACCGGCTGGAGCAGCGCTTCGGGCGGATCCACCGGATTGGTCAACAGGAGGTCTGCCACCTCTGGAACCTGCTGGCGCAGGACACCCGCGAGGGCGAGGTCTACATCCAGCTGCTGGAGAAGCTCGACAACGCCCGCAAGGCCCTTGGCGACAAGGTGTTCGATGTGCTCGGTCAGCTGTTCACCGGCCGCTCGCTGCGGGAGCTGCTGATGGATGCGGTGCTTTACAACGCCGATCCTGCGGTGAAGGCCCGCATGCAGGAGATCGATGAGGCGGTGAAGTCCGACCACCTGCTGGAGCTGCTGGAGCGCCGTGCCCTGGTGAAGCAGGGGATGGACACCAGCAAGGTGCGCGACCTGCGTCAGCAGATGGAGCGGGCGATGGCGCGCCGGGTCCATCCCCACTACGTGCACGACTTCTTTCTGGAGGCGTTCCGCAGGCTGGGCGGCAAAGCCTTCCCCAGGGAGGAGGGCCGCTACGAGATCACCCATGTGTCACCGCAGCTGCTCGATCGCGACCAGCAGATCGGCATGGGGGTGCCGGTGCAGCCCCGCTACGAGCGGATCTGCTTTGAGAAGGAGCATGTGGGGCAGAGCCCCAGGGCCGAGCTGGTGAGCCCGGGCCATCCCCTGCTGGAGGCGTGCATCTCCCTGATCTGGGAACGCCACGGCCAGGTGCTCAGCCAGGGGGCAGTGCTGATCGACGACGACGATCTGGGGGCCGAGCCGCGGCTGATGTTCTGTCTGGAGCACGGCCTGCAGGATGGTCGCCGCAACCGCCAGGGGCAGCAGCAGCTGATCTCCAACCGGCTGGTGTTCCTGGAGATCGCCCGCTCCGGCGCGGTGAAGAGCGCCGGATCCGCCCCCTATCTCGACTACCGGCCCCTGCGCACGGGTGAGCTAGAGCTGATCCAGCCGCTGCTGGGGGATGGCTGGCTGAACCAGGACTGGGACCAGCTGGTGCTGGCGCATGCGATGCAGAGCCTGGTGCCCCAGCACCTGGAGGAGATCAAGCGGGAACGGGTGGAGCGGATCGAGAAGGCGCGCCAGGAGATCCAGGCCCGCATGCAGCGGCAGATCAACCACTGGTCGCGCCAGTACGAAGAGCTCAAGCACAAGGACACCGCTGGCAAGCGAACCCGCCTGCCGGCCCATGTGGCCAAGGAGCGGGCCGAGCTGCTGGTGAGCCGTCTGGGCAAGCGCATGGCCGCCCTCGATGCCGAGGCCCAGATCAGTGCTCGGCTGCCTCTGATCAAGGGAGGAGCGCTGATCGTGCCGGGGGGCCTCCTGCGTCAACTGCGCGGCGAAACTCCCGATGCCAGCGTGGATGCCGAAGCCCGTAGGCGGGTGGAGCTGCTGGCGATGGAGGCGGTATTCGCAGCCGAGCGCGCCCTGGGCCGCATCCCGGTGGACAAGAGCGCCGAGCGTGGGATCGGGTTCGACATTGAGTCAGCTGGTCCTGATGGCTCGCTGGTGTTCATTGAGGTGAAGGGCCGAGTGGAGGGAGCCGACTCATTGACCCTCACCTACAACGAGCTGAAGTGCGGAAACAACCAGCCCGAGAAGTTCCGGCTGGCGATCAGCACGGTGAGTGGCGATCGGGCCTCGCCGCCGCGGTATGTGAGTGGGATCGACTGGGGCCGCCCTGGCTTTGGTTCCACCGGCTCCAACTTTTCCCTTTCCGATCTGCTCTCCGTTGCGGAGGAGCCGCACTAACCCATGACCAGCGACCACCCTGTCAAACGCCGCAAAAAGCTGATCGAGGTCGCCATCCCGCTGGAGGCGATCAATGCGGCCTCAGCGCGGGAGAAAAGCATCCGCCATGGGCACCCGAGCACCCTGCATCTGTGGTGGGCAAGGCGTCCGCTGGCGGCGGCACGGGCGGTGATTTTCTGCCAGATGGTGGACGATCCCTCGGCAGTGCCGGAGGAGTTCCCAACGGAGGAGGACCAGGAGCAGGAAAGGTTGCGGCTGTTTGCGCTGATCAGTGAGCTGGTGCTATGGGAGAGCACTACCAAGGAAGAAGTTCTCAAGCCCGCTCGGGAGGAGATTCTCCGCAGCTGGCGTCGTTGCTGTGCCGACAACGCCGATCATCCTAAAGCTGCCGAGCTATTCAAACCGGAGAAGCTGCCTGGCTTCCACGATCCCTTCGCCGGTGGTGGTGCCTTGCCACTGGAGGCGCAGCGGCTTGGGCTGGAGAGTTTTGCCAGCGATCTGAACCCAGTGGCGGTGCTGATCAACAAAGCCATGATCGAGATCCCGCCCAAGTTCGCCGGACTGCCGCCGGTGAACCCCGAGAGCCGGCGGAAACAAGACATCAGCTCCTGGAAGGGCGCCCAGGGCCTGGCGGAAGACGTGCGCTACTACGGCCAATGGATGCGCGATGAAGCCGAGAAGCGGATCGGTCATCTCTACCCGAAGGTTGAGGTGTCAGCCGAGATGGCGAAAGACCGGCCCGACCTCAACCCCTACGTGGGCAAGAAGCTCACTGTGATCGCCTGGCTGTGGGCTCGCACAGTGAAGAGCCCTAACCCGGCTTTTGCGCAGGTAGACGTGCCCCTGGCTTCCACCTTCTTGCTTTCGCAAATGAAAGGCAAGGAGGCCTATCTAAATCCAGTGATCGAAGACGGCGGTTATCGGTTCACGGTGAAGGTGGGTAGGCCGAAGGATCCAGAGGCAGCCAAGAACGGCACAAAACTCTCGCGCGGGGCAAACTTTCAGTGCCTGATGTCTACCACCCCGATTGAAAGCGACTACATCAAGGCTGAGGGTGCTGCTGGTCGTATGGGGGCTCGCTTGATGGCTATCGTGGCTGAAGGCAATCGAGGCCGGGTCTACTTGGCTCCAACACCAGCGATGGAATCCATCGCTTTGACAGCGAAGCCAAGCTGGAAGCCAGAGACGCCACTGCCTAACGATCCACGCAACTTCTGGACGCCGGCGTACGGTCTGAGCACCTTCGGCGATCTCTTCACCGCTCGCCAGCTCGTGGCGCTTACCACCTTCTCGGACTTGGTTCAGGAAGCGCGGGAGCGGGTGAAGGTGGATGCGATAGATGCAGGCCGTCCCGATGAAGAAACCCCAATGCGTGAAGGAGGAGTTGGAGCTTCCGCCTATGGAGATGCCGTGGAGGTTTATCTGGGCTTTGTCGTAAGCAGTCAGTCGGATCGAATGACAACAATTTGCACGTGGGATGCAGGAGGTTCAACGTGGGGTACAAAGACGCGCAACACCTTCGCCAGACAGGCGATTCCCATGAGCTGGGACTTTGCAGAAGTCAACCCACTATCAACTCAGTCCGGGAGTTTTGAGAATTCACTTGATTACACATCCAAAGGAATTTTATGCGCCGGTCAGCAACCGGGAAAAGCATGCCAGGCTGATGCTTCCACGCAAACCGAATCGATTGACAAGATTGTCTCTAGCGATCCTCCTTATTACGACAACATTAACTATGCGGATCTCTCCGACTTCTTCTATGTCTGGCTGCGTCGCTCCCTGAAGCATGTCTTCCCTGAGTTATTCGCCACCTTGGCCGTTCCCAAGGCGGAGGAGCTGGTAGCTACGCCCTACCGCCATGGCGGCAAGGAGAACGCCGAAGCCTTCTTTCTCGATGGCATGACCTTGGCGATGGAGCGGATCGCCGAGCAATCACATCCAGCCTTCCCGGTCACGATCTACTACGCGTTCAAGCAGTCGGAGACGAAGACGGCCGCTGGCACCGCCAGCACTGGGTGGGAGACCTTCTTGGCTGCAGTGATCCGCGCTGGCTTTGCGCTGTATGGCACCTGGCCGATCCGTACGGAGCTTGCGAACCGCATGATCGGCTCTGGCACCAATGCCCTTGCCTCCAGCGTTGTGCTGGTCTGCGAGCGACGACTGGCGTCAGCTATCACTCTGTCCCGCACTGACTTCCGTCGCCAACTGCGCCAAGAACTGCCCCGCGCGTTGAAAAAGCTGGAGCGCGCCAACATCGCCCCCGTGGATGTGGCCCAGGCGGCGATCGGCCCCGGCATGGCCATCTTCAGCAGTGCCAAGGCTGTGCTCAATCCCGACGACAGCCCAATGAGCGTTCGGGAGGCCTTAGTGGAGATCAATGCAGCCCTCGATGAGTACCTCTCCCAGGACGAGGGGGATCTGGATGCAGACAGCCGCTTTGCCCTCACCTTTTTCGAGAGCTTCGGATATGCGGAGCGTGACTTTGGAGATGCGGAGGGACTGGCCAAAGCTCGCAATCTGTCGGTAGATGGTGTGGCCAGAGCCGGTATCCTGCGGTCCGTGGCAGGCAAGGTGCAGCTACTTCAGCGATCAGAACTCCCAGATGATTGGGATCCCAGTCGAGATAAACGCCTCTGCGCCTGGGAAGCAACTCAGCAGCTGATTAAAAGATTGGAGGCCGATGGGGAGAGCAGTGCCGCAGCCCTCTTATTTCAGCTCAAGGGAATCAGAACGCATGCCGATCTTGTGGCCAACTGCCGGGCGCTGGCCTACCGCCTCTACAACCACTGCGAGAAGACCAAGCAAGCAGAAGAAGCTCGCTCCTACAACGGCCTGGTGATCGCCTGGCTTGAGCTGGAACGGCAGGCTTCTGCCGCCGCCAATGCCCAGTCCGCCCCCCTCCAGACCAGTTTGATCTGATCCCGCCATGGCCCTCTCCAACCGCGACCGCATCGGCAAGTCGCTTGAAATGCTCAGCGCTGCTCTGGCACCGTTCGTCACCCGTGTGCTCGAAAGTTGTGACGGTCTGGATTGGCAGCAGAACCTGAAATCTCACGAATCGATCTCAGACGTGCAGCTCCAGCTCAAGCTGATGCGCGACAACTGGGATGCGGCCTTCCGCAAGCAGCTGGACCGTTCCCATCGCTCCTTCGTGTTTGAGCTCACGGATGTGCGCAACGACTGGGCCCATCAGAAGACCTTCAGCTCCAACGACACCGACCGCGCTCTCGATACCGCCACCCGGCTTTGCCAGGCGATCGCTGCACCCGAGCAGCAGCAGGCGATTCAGGAGCTACGGGAAGAGTTGCAGCAGATTGTCTTTGCAGAACGAGCGCGAAACAAGACGCGCTATCAGGCTTCTATTGAAAACCAGGTCAAGTCTGGCTTGATCCCCTGGCGGGATGTGATCACTCCCCACCCGGACGTGATCAACGGCCGTTACCAGCAGGCCGAGTTCGCCGCCGATCTCGATCTGGTGCATCGCGGCATCGGCAGCCCCGAATACACCGACCCGATCGAGTTCTTCCGGCGCACCTTCATCACTGAGGGCCTCAAAGACCTGCTGCGCATCGCCCTGCAGCGCTTCAACGGTCTCGGTGGTGAGCCGGTGATCGAGCTGCAGACCAACTTCGGTGGCGGCAAGACACACTCGATGCTCAGCGTTTACCACATGGGCTCGGGCGTTTCCCTTGCTGACTTACCTGGGCTGGATCAGCTCTGCACCGAACTCAACCTCCATTCCGTACCCCGGGCCTCCCGGGCTGTTCTGGTAGGTACCGCCTTCAATCCCTCCAAGATTGACCACAAACCAGACGGCACTGAGGTGCACACCCTCTGGGGTGAGCTGGCCTGGCAGCTGGGTGGTCCGCAGGCTTACGCACAGATCGCCGAGAGCGACCGCAGCCAGGTGCCGCCCGGTGCGCGTACCCTGGCCGCCTTGTTCAAGGCCCATGGACCCTGCCTGATCCTGCTGGATGAATGGGTGGCCTATGCCCGCAACCTCGTCAGCCCGCGTGAGAGCCTGCCCGCCGGCACCTTTGACGCCCAGCTCTCCTTCGCCCAGCAGCTCACCGAGGCCACCAAGCAGGTACCCAATGCCCTGCTGCTGATCTCCGTGCCCCAGAGCCGCAACGAGATTGGCGGCAGCGATGGCGAAACCGCCTGCGATGGCCTCAAGAACGTCGTCTCCCGCCTTGCCTACCAATGGCGACCGGCCTCCGGCACCGAGAGCTTTGAGATCGTGCGGCGGCGCCTCTTTGAGCCGATCACCACCAACGAGAGCGGTGCCCAGCGTGATGCTGTCGTGCGGGCCTTCACTGACCAGTACGCCGCCAACAAAGCTGACTTCCCCTCCGAGGTGCGCGAGAGCGGCTATCGCGACCTGCTCACCTCCGCTTACCCGATTCACCCGGAGCTGTTCAACCGCCTTTACGAGGAGTGGAGCACCCTCGATCGCTTCCAGCGCACCCGAGGCGTGCTCCGGTTATTGGCGCTCACGATCGAGGGTCTCTGGAATGGCAACAGCCGCGACCTGCTGATCATGCCCAGCTCGATGCCGATCGACGACAACGACGTGCGCAACGAGCTGGTGAAATTCCTCGACAACCAGTGGGAGCCGATCATTGCCACCGACGTCGATGGCGCCCAGTCGGTGCCCACCCAGCTGGACCGGGAGAACCCGAACTTTGGCCGCGTCAGTGCCTGCAAGCGAGTGGCCCGCAGCCTCTACATGGGCACCGCCCCAGGCGCCAACCGCGAACGCAAGGGCATCAACGATCAGCGCGTGAAGCTCGCCTGCGTCATGCCCGGCGAGCCGATTGCGGTCTTCGGCGATGCGCTGCGGCGCCTCGGTGATCGAGGCCGCTACATCCAGCAGGACGGCGACCGCTACTGGATCGACACCAGCCCCAACCTCAACCGCACGGCAGAGGACTACCGCGAGAGTTACCTGCGTCAGAGAGAGGAGCTGTTGGTGGAAGCCAACCGCCTCTTGGTGCAGCAGGCCGGCAGCAAAGACCGCGGTGCTTTCGCAGGGGTTCAGAGTGCCCAGCTCGACAGCAGCGGCATACCCGATGATCCGTCTACTCGGCTGGTACTGCTGGCGGCCCAGTACACCCACAAGACCCGCCGAAAGGACAGCCCCCAGCAAGCCCCGCCATCACCCGCGCTGGAGTGGGCGGCTCAGTGCCTTCAGAGCAAAGGGAATAGTCCACGCCAGTACGCCAACACGTTGGTGTTCCTGGCCCCGGATCAGGACAATCTCGAGAACCTATTCCAGGCGATTGCTGATCAGCGCGCCTGGCAGAAGGTGATCGATGAAAAGCTGCTGCTGCAAATCACCGTCAATCAGGAAAATCAGGCTGCCGCCAAAATTCAGGAGGCCACCGCGGCGATCGCGGCACGCATCCCAGAGACCTGGTGCCACCTGTTGGTTCCTCATCAAAGCCAGCCCGGCAACCAAGGGCCTTCCTGGGATGAGTTTCGCCTGAGTGCCGGCAGCGAAGGGCTGGTCAAGCGGGCGTCAAGCAAGTGCCAGCAGGAAGAGGCTCTGTACCAGGCGCTGGGTGCCAGCCGCATCCGCCGGTATCTCGACAACTTCCTCTGGCAAAACCGTGAGTCCGTCTCCGTTCAGGAGCTTGTGGCTTGGTGCCGCAAATACCTCTACCTCCCCAGGGTGAGCACCGACGACGTGATCCTCGAAGGCCTCACCAACGCCCAGGCCGCACTTACAGGCGACAGCACCTTCTATCTGGCTGAAGGCCTCGATGAGGGCAGCGGGCGTTTTATCGGCCTCAAGCCCCAGGGACAGTTCCTGAGCGCCGCCACTATGCGGATGCTGATTGTCAAAGACGAGGTAGCCCTGGCTCAGATCGAGGCGGAGCAGCGGGCGAAGACCATTGATCCTCCCCCTGGTAAGGGAACCGGCAGTGTTAGCGGCACTGGTCCTGGCCTTGGGACTGGCACTTCCACCGGAACGGGCACAGGCTCGACCAACACCAACACCGCCGAAGGTACAGGCCGGCCTGGCACTGGCGTCAAGCCACCACCCCCGCCGTCGTCGCCACAGCGCACGACCTTCACCGGCTCCTTGAAGCTCGACCCTGTGCGAGCGGGTCTGCAGATGGGCCAGTTCCTGGAGGAGGTGATGAGTCACCTGCAGGCTCTCCCCGGTGCGGAAGTGAACCTGTCAGTGGAAGTGCACGTCAAAGCCCCAAACGGCATCGATGACCCGACCGCCCGCATCGTGCTGGAGAACGCAGCAGCACTGAAGCTGGATAACCCGCAGGTCTATTGACCTTCAGCCAAGGGGCACGCCATGGCTCTGTCACGTAGGAAGCCCGTTGGGTACCCCGAAATCAGCTTCTTGTCTTTTGACGTTCTGGCTTTGTTGGCCAGGATCCAGCATGAGATGGAGCTCGATTCTGTTGGTCATGTCACCTTCAGCCTGCAGACAATAGCGACCCTGGCTTGCATCCGCTGGGAACAAGGAAAACCGGGTGCCGATATCTTCTTCCACTCGCTCTTCAACCGTCCTGACGTGCCTCAGCCAGTGATTGAGCATGTTCTGCGCCATGAGCTCCTGCACCTGAAAATCCCGGCTAGGGAAATCGATGGCAAGCTGATCCATCACCCGCCTGAGTTCTGGGAGGCTGAACAGGCTCTGGTTCCCTGGAAGTCGGCATCCTGGGGGTGGATGATTCTCGCTTTCTGGGAAGTCATCAAGACAGACATCCCGAATGAATGCACTTGGGTCAAGAAGTCTTGGCGGAAGCTTCAGAGATACCCCTACCCAAGCTGGCAGATGATCCTTGACAACCAGAGCAGATACTCTGACAAACAGGGGCAGATCCAGGGCTTGATGGAAAGTCTTTAATGAGCCTGAGTCAGCAGTTTATGGCCATGCCTGCCTGCCACCTGCCTACCCGATCGCGGACCACACCTTGGCCCCTTTGCGGACATTCTCATTGGCGCTGATCACCTGAAGATTGCGTGGGTGATGCTGGCCACCCTTTGCGAGAGGAATGATGTGATCCACGTGGTACTGAATGAATCCCGCCGCTTGATTTAGTCTGTCCCTTTGGTCGTAAATCTGCTGGATCAGCTGCTCTTCTTCATTGCTCAGCTCCGGCGTTTGCTCGCGCAGACGCTGTTTTCGTCTGTGCAGATAGATCGCTGATTTGTGTCTGTCTACTTCGTGGACAGTCTCTGGTGGCGGACAGCTCACCTCGTCCAGGTCCAGGGCTGCTCGCTCCAGTGTCCAAAGTTCTGATCGGAGCTGCTTGGAGCACCACTGGTGATATCGGGTATCTCCCTGGAGATCGATCACATCCCGAGAACGGGTGACGACGTAAATGAAGTCATCTCCAAGCCGTTCTCCTGTCCACTGGGTCCAGCAGCGGGCGAGATAGCGGTCATTGCCGCTGACCCAGATGAACAGGGTCGGCAGTTCAAGAGCCTCCTCTCCTTTCGCAGGACCGCGTCGGGCATACGTGCGATCGCCCTGCTTCGTGATCAGTCCGCGGTCGTTCGACTGGATGACCCGGAACTTCAGCTCCATGGCGACGGGAGCCCTCGTCTGCTGTGCCCAGCAGCCTATGGCCCAGAAACACGACGAGCACTGGCCTGCCGGGGGGCGGACTTCCACTGAAGACCCAGTAAGTGGTCGCGCAGGAATCCTCAGCGTGCGCGGCCGCGCAAGGGCTTCGCAAGCCGGCCCGCCACTGGCGATGAGACGCCGGTGGCACTGGGTTCACGGAGCGCTGTGGCCGGCCCTTGCCGCTGGCCGCGCTTGCGCTTGCGGTCCTGCGCTTGCCCATCCGTGGCTGTTACTTCACCATCACGCTCATCCCGGTCAGCCCAGGGAGCTGCTGCTGCCAAGGTCTCGCCTGAGGAGAAGCTGGTGGCCTCCCTGGTCGCCCTGCTGGAGGCCGGCACCACCCCCTGGCGGCGGGAATGGGATGCTGCCTCGGGGGGCCACCACGTGAATCTGCTCTCCGGCCGCCGCTACCGCGGCGCCAATCCAGCACTGCTCACCCTGGGCATGCACCTGCGGGGATCAGCCCTGCCTTACTGGTGCGGTTTTGCTGAGGCCAAGGCCCTGGGGATCTTCCCCCGCAAGGGCAGCAAGGCGGTGCATGTGTTGCGGCCCCGGGTGCATCAGCTAGGCGCAGGCCAGCTGGCGGAGTCGGTCTCAGCAGCTGAGGGTGGCCACGGATCCGCCGGCGCCGATGGCCAGCCGTCGGTTCAGCCTGGCCGCAGCTGGGTCAGCTACCGGCCGGTGGCACTGTTCAATGCCGCCGATCTGGAAGGTGAGGCTCTGGAGGCGCTGATCCAGAAGCGCCGCCAGGCCGAGGGGGCTGTGCTGCGGTCCGAGCCGGAGCGGCTGGGGGCAGCAGATGCCGTGCTCAGCCGCTGGCCGGTGCCCGTGAGCTTCGCGGGTGATCGGGCCTGCTACCTGCCGGTGCCCGATCGCATCCAGCTCCCTGATCGCACCGCCTTCCACTCGGCAGCTGCCCTCTATGCCACCTGGGCCCATGAGGTGATTCATTCCACGGGCCACAGCTCCCGGCTGGCCCGCGATCTCTCCGGCGGCATGGGCGAAAGAGGCGATGGCGGCCGGGCCTATGCCCGCGAGGAGCTGGTGGCCGAGCTGGGCGCCGTGCTGCTCGGCGATCGCCTGGAGATCGGCAGTGCCATGGCCAATCACGCCGCCTATCTGGGCCACTGGGTGGAGCTGCTCAAAGAGTCGCCGCGGGTGCTGTTGCAGGTGCTCAGTGATGCCCGCAAGGCTGCCGATCTGGTCTGCCCGGAAGCACCTGCGGCGGATGGGGGTTGAGCCTGCTGCTGGTGGGCAGGCCTTGGACTCTGGCGATCACGCCACCCGGCCTGCCCCGGCTTGCGTACCGCGCAAGGGCTGACGCGAGTCGCTGCGCGACCCTTGCGCGGCGCTGGCGGCGCCGGGGCTGAACGGCGGTGTCGTTCGCCAGCCCTGCCATGGCCGCCACTCCCCTCAGCCGCTCCTGCCCGATCCGCATCATCTCGGTCCACCTGCTTGATGCCGCCGGCCAGCTGTTGCGGGTGCTCTTCCTCGATCGTGAGGGGCACATCTCCGCTGAGCCGCACTACGTGCCTCGCGAGCAGGCTCTGATCCTGGCTGCCAATCAGCAGCGGGTGCTCGGTCCCCAGGCCGAGGTGCGGGTGCTCTGAGCTCCCGGTGCCGGAGGCTCCTTTGCCTCCGGCTTTCTCCTGCCTGCCCCGGCTGGGGCTTGGGCTCCTTGGCAAGAGCAGGTGCCATGCACCGCCATCAGCGGCGAGCCCCATGACTGCAACGCAACTTCCATCCACGTCCAGCAGCACTGCGCTGCCAAGCGCACCTCTCGGTGCGACCAGTCCCCAGCACCCCAACCGGCTGCCGATTCCGGCCATCCCCGCCTATGAGGTGCTGCTCCAGCAGCAGGAGGAGAGCCGGGGAGTCTTCGGGCGGATGCTGCTGAACTGGCGGCGCCGCAACGGGTGGACCCAGTACACCGCCTGCAGCTGGGCCGAGGCGATCGGTGAGCCCAAGCTGTTGATCTCCTACGGCAACCTGTCGGTGATCGAGCAGGGCAAGGCCGGGGAGCTGCGGCAGCGGGCCTTCTGGCAGCTGTGGGAGCTGAACCGCCGCATTGTCTCCGGTGACTGGGGACGCATCGGGGATGCCGAGCTGCGCCGGAAGTTGGAAGGCGCCACTTCCCTGGGGGATGAGGCCGCGCCGGTGTGGGGGCCGCTGGAGTTCTGGGCCTGCTACTGCGGCCTGCGGCCGGTGCCACCCGCCTTTGCTTCCACACCAGCTCCCCTGATCGGTACGCGGCAGGCTGCTGTCCTGAGCAGCCGCTAGCGCCGCCAGCTCCAGACCCTGATCGAGGAGCACCAGCTCGATGCGGCCGTTGCGCTGGACCGCCTGATGGCCCTGGCGGAAGAGGAGCACCGGCGCGACTTCTACGCCGTGCTCACCGGCTTTCGCCGCTACACCCCGACCGAGCTGTCGGTGCTGTGGCTGGAGAAGGATCGCTACTGGCCGGAACTGTGGCTGGAGCAGTGGGAAGGGTCGCTGCCGGCCGCGAGGGCCGCAGCGGCTTGATGCACGGATGCCTTTGATGGCTGGCGCGCAGGCCTCGACAGGGTGCGGGGCGGCGTCAAGGATCGGAGCCATGCCCGCTGCGCGGGTCCTTGACCCCGCCCCGCATGGAGGCCAGGTCCTGCGCTCAGGTCCGCCATGGCCACGCTTCTTGCTCCGGCTTCTGCCTCCGTTCACCTCCATGCCGCCCGCCGGCTGCACTTCTCCGCCAGCTGCGATGGCTTGCTCTATTGGCTCAGCGAAGAATGCTGGGGCCGGGGGCTGGTTCGCCTCGCTGGGCTTCTGGATGAGCTGCTGATCGAGCGGCAGGCTGAGCAGCCCGAGCCAGCCCTGGATCCCGAGCTGGAAGCTCTGCTGCCCTACTGAGGCCTGGGGGCTGCGGCCCCCTTCTCGCGTCAGGCCGGCTGCAGCACAGGGGTGATCGGCAGCAGGGTCAGGGTCGTGCTGGTGTCGCTGATCTGGAAGTAGTGCTCCAGGGTCACGCCCACTGGTTTGCCTCTTTCATAGAAGTCGACGATCAGGTTGTCGCTCACTGCCTCAGAGCTGCTGCTCACCCGATCGGCCAGCTCGATGGTGAGGGTGTCGGGTTCCGGGAAGTAGCGGATTTTCATGGTGCGGGGGCTGCATCAAAGGGCCTGGATGAAGGTGTCGCCGTCTACTCCGGCCTGCCGCAGAACGCTGGCGAGGGTGCCGACGGCCAAATCCCGCCGGTGCAGGGGAACCACACAGATCACGGCAACTGCACTGCCATCGGCCTTGGTCGTTGTTCTGCGAAGCACCAGGTGGCTGCCCTTCTGACGCACCTCCTCAAATCCCAGACGCTTCAGGGCCGCCACCACAGCAGCGGCGGGAAGGCGCGGGAGCTTAGGCAACGCTCACCTCAAAGGTGGTGAGCAGCCTTGGCGCCAACGCCGGCTGCGGACACTCCTCCAGGAACAGTTCGGTGGCCTCCCGCAGGTTGGCCAGGGCTTCTTCCACCGTGTCGCCTTGGCTCACGGTGCCCACCTCGGGGCACTCGGCCACGTACACCTCCTCCTCGCGGTGAAGGATCGCCGTGAGTCGTTGGGCGGTGGCGCTGCTCATCGGCGTTGAGCGGGATGCCTCCAGTCTGGGGCTTCTGGGCAAGACCAGCCAGCAGCCAGCCGGAGAGGGGGGGGATCGCCACCGGGCCGGCGCACACCCACCGCATCCCTCGGCCGGTCCTCACGCCGCGTCAAGGATCGGGCCATGCGCCCTCCTGCGTCGGGCGTCCTTGCCACGGCGCTGCGGCTGGCCGGTGGGGGTGGGGTTCTCCGCCGTCCCTCAGGTGGCTTCCCCCGCTTCCTCCTCCCGCCGCCAGAAGCCGGCAGGCCAAGCCCTCAGCCGTTCTGCCCTCAAGGCCCGCGATGCCCTGGTGCTGGAGCACCTGCCGCTGGCTGATGCCATTGCCTCAGCCACCGCCCGGCGCCTGTTCCCGCTGGTGGAGCGGGAGGATCTGATCCAGGTGGCCCGAGAGGCCCTGGTTCGCTCCGCCCCCCGCTGCAGAGCAGGGGAGTCGCCAGCTCCCTATCTGCGCCGCTGCATCACAGGCGCCTTACAGCACCACCTGCGCGATCGGGTGCGGATGGTGCGCATCTCCCGCCGCGAGCACGAGAAGGGCACCTGCCCGCTCGGCCACATCAGCCTCGATGCTCCCGCTGCAGGTGAGTCCTCTCTGCTCGATCAGCTGGCCGCTCCCGCAGCCGCGCCCTCGCTGGAGCCTTCCCTCGCCGGGCCGGCCCTGGAGCAGCTGGTGGAGCAGCTGCCGGCAGCCCAGGCCACGGCCCTGCGGCTCACCGTCCTCGAGGGCCTCTCGCTCCGGCAGGCCGCCGAGCGGCTGGAGATCAGCTGCATGTCGGTGCAGCGGGCCCAGAAGAAGGCCATCGCCGCCCTGCGCGAGCAGCTCGCTGGAGGGGGCTGAGGCCCCTTGGCTCAGCTCTCAGCTCTGCTGGAACACCAGGGTGGAGAGCGGCCACCAGCCGCTGCCGCCCTCGTCGTACGCCAGCTCCACCAGCGGATCGGTGTCGCTGAATTCGGCCGCCAGGCTGAGCACGGTGGCGCTGGTCTCCGGGCTGATCCGATCGCGCCAACAGCGCACTCCAATCGCCGCAAGGGGTGTCGTGCTGTCAGTCATGGATCAGGGGCTCACCATCACCCGGTTGCCAGCGCCGCTGTTGCTCACCGCCGCGAACTGTCGCCGCTGGGACGACCAGCAGAGCGAGCGCCAGCCCAGATCAGCCGGGGAGCTGCGCACCGTCCAGTTGAGGCCATCGGCGCTGTTCATGATCCGGTTGCCGGTACCGCTGCTGGAGACGGCCACCAGTAGCTCCCGCTCCGGTGCCCAGCAGAGGGAGGTCCAGGCGTTGTCGGCCGCCGAACTGCGGCTGGACCAACTGATTCCATCCGGGGAGGTCATCACCCGGTTCCCCTTGCCGCTGCTGCTCACCGCCACCAGCAGCCCCAGCTCCGCCGCCCAGCAGATCGCCGTCCAACTGTTGGCTGCGGCGGCTGTCCGCAGCGTCCAGTTGCGGCCATCGCTTGAGGTCATCACCCGCTGGGTCCCGCCGGTGCTGCTCACCGCCACGAACAAGCCCAGCTGCGGTGCCCAGCACAGCGATCGCCACTCCTGATCGGCGGCAGCCGGGCCGGCTGTCCAGGTGAGGCCATCGGGGCTGGTCATCACGCGGTTGCCCGTGCCTGAGCTGGCGACGGCCACCAGCAGGCCCAGCTCGGGTGACCAGCAGATTGAGGTCCAGGTGTTGTCGGCCGGTGTCTGGCGCGGGGTCCAGCTGCGGCCATCCGGCGAGGTCATCACCCGCTGGCCGGTGCCGCTGTCGCTGACGGCCACGTACAGGCCCAGCTCGGCGGCCCAGCAGAGCGCCACCCAGTTCTGGTCGGCTACCGCCGGTTGGGTACTCCAGCGGATGCCATCGCTGGAGGTCATCACCCGGTTGCCGCTGCCGCTGCTCGCCACGCAGGCGTACAGGCGCAGTTCCGGCGACCAGCAGATCGCCTGCCAGCTGTTGTCGGCCGCCGAGCGCACAGTCGTCCAGAGCACCCCGCTGATGCCCAGCACGGGTGGCGGGTTCAGCAGCTCCGCCAGCCCCGCTGCCGGTAGCTGGTAGGTGCCGGCCTGGGACCCAGCGGGTCGGGTGATCGCCAGCAGGTCGCCTGGTTGAAGGGTCATCAGCTGCGGCGCTCAGGGCAGGGCCGGCAGGGTGCTCAGGTCCAGGGGCATGTAATCCCCGGCCGGCTGGGCGGTGGCCAGCGCCGCCTGCAGCTGGGCCGCATCCACCACCCGCCCGGGGGTGCCGTCCGCCAGCGCCAACGGGTCGGCCAGCTGCACCACGCCGGCAGCGGCGGTGGTTGCGGGTTCAACGCTCAGCAGCGGCTGGGCGGGATCGCTTTCATCGATGGCCAGCGGAGCGGCCACCTGGATGCGGATCACGCCGGCGCCATCGGGCCCCAGGGCGGCGTTGGCACTCCAGTTGCTGCCGTCAAACAGCAGGAGATCCCCTTGGGCGATCTCCGCTCCGGCGATACCGCTCCAGCTGGCCAGGGCAGGACCGCCGGCACTGGCCAAATACACGTCTCCAACAGCGGCATCGGCCGGGGCCTCCGCGGTGGTGGGGTCGATTGCACCCCGGTAGTGCAGTGCGCCGGGAATAGCGGCGTGAAGGGTGCCATCGGCATCCACGCTGAGGTTGGTGCCGGGTCTGATCGCCCCGATCGCCGCCGCCGTGGCGGGAGTGAGCATGAACGCTTTGACCTCGTCGGCAGTGGCCCGATAAGGCGTGCTGCCGCGCTGCACCAACAGCAGATCGGTGGGCTGGGGCAAAGCGCGGGGGGAAGTGCGGGTTTCGGTGCTGGTGGCCATCGGGATCAACGGTGAAAGGGAAGGGGGATGAAGCCGGCGCCGGCGATCAAGGCGGCAGGGGGCTGAGCAGGCGCAGGTCCAGCGCGAGCACCACCACCCCATCGCCGGCGGCGGCACTCACCAGCGGCGCCAGGGCGTGCACGGCCTTGAGCCCACCGGACGGGGGTGGTTCAGGGGTGCCGCCGTCCTGCAGCTGGGCCTGTCCCAGGAAGATCACCCCCTGCGGCCGACTGCTGCTGCGGCACTGGGCCGTCAGCTCGGCCAGCACGGCCGGATCGGGAGTGGCCATCGGCGCCAGGGCAGTGCTGCTGAGCTGTTGCCAGCCCCCAGCCAGGAATGCGCTGGCCGGGGCAGCGCAGGCTGCAGGGATCAGAGCAGGTCATCCCCCAGCTCCAGCGCCGCGAGATCGGCAGGATCGCTGCTGGCAACACCCGTGCCGTCGCTGGTGGGCGTGCTGTTGCCGTTGGCCTGGGCTTCCAGCGCCATCGCTTGCTCCACCAGTTCGGCCTTGGTCTGGCTGCCATCGAGCTCCACGCCGTAAACGGTGGAGCAGAACTCGACGATCTGGGCCTTGGTCATCGCCTGGAAGTCGGTGGGCTCAGAAGCCAACAGGGCCTCGCCACCATCGGTGGTGGTCTCCAGCGGGTCGTCGGGAGGAGTGGGCTCATCGGGTGTCGGGGCGGGCTCCGTCACTTCTGGTTGCTCGGGCTCGACGTCCAGCGCATCCACCAGCTTTGGCTCCGGCGCGTTGTCCCCGGCATCAACCGGGGCCGAGTCAGCGCCGCCGCTGGTTGGGCTGAGCAGCTGCCAGCCCAGGGCCTGCCAGCCGGCCAGGTGCACCGGCCAGATCAAGCGGGTCACGCCGTCCTTGCCGATCAGCAGCTGGCTGGGCGGCAGCAGCGATGCATCGCCCACACCCGGATCCGGTGTGACGCTAAGCCGCTGCTCAGGGCCCGAGAGGCGAGCAGGGGTGGAGGCGGGGTTGCTGCTGTCGAGGGGTCGCAGCAGCTGCAGCGGCAGGGTCTCAGCCCCAGCCGCCACGTTGAGGGTGTCGATTGGGTTGCCCATGGCAATCACCTCACAGCCCTTGGTTGGCTGTGAGCGCCACGGTCATCCCAGCCGGTGTGGCGGGAGAGACCATCGCACGCGCCAGCCGCAGGCAGGGCGGGGTGATCAGCTCGCTGTCGGCTGGGTTGATCAGCAAGGCAGCACCGCTGATGATCGCCTCCACCTTGCCGCCTGCGGCGGGGATGGCGACGGCCGCGGCGGTGATCCAGCTGCCGGCCGTGCCATCGGCCAGCAGCGGCGCCAGCTCCAGGGTCACCGTCACCGCCTCGCTGTGGCCGGGGTGGGAGGCGACGAGCACAAAGGAGCTGGTGGCATCGAGGTCGGTGCCGAGGTTCACCACATCGCCGCTGCTGCGGGTGTGCTCGTAGCAGTCGGTGGCGGAGTGGTTGATCCAGCCGACGAGCACCGTCTGGGCGTCGAGCAGCCGGGTGGCATGAGAGGTCGTCATGGATGGGTCTCCAGAACAATGAACAGGGGGAAAAGATCTGTTGTGCCGCCAGGGTCTTGCGGAGCTGATCAAACGCCGCTCAGGGCAGCACCAACGGCATGGGGGCGACGTTGTACAGGCGTGCGGCCGCCTTGCGGTTGCACACCGCAAAACCCACGTACCAATCGACCCGCGTGCGGAACACCGGCGCGTCGTGCACCTCCCCGAAGTCCCGCACCGAGATGCCGTAGCGCCCCTCGAACGGACCCTGCAGGCCGCACACCGCCGCATCGCCCATCACGCAGCAGTAGATCGAAGTGGTGTCTCCTGGTTCGTCGTAACCGAGTACGGCGTTGCCCTCGGCGTCCTCCTCCACCAGCAGGATTTCGATCCCCTCGAAGTAGTGGCGGCCGTCGATCACCTCGTAGAGGTCGCCGCCGGCCTGGCGGGAGGCGGTGCTGATCTGACGGCGGGCGGCCTTGCTGGCGATCAGCACCTTGTCGCCGCCGTAGCCGATCACGCTGTCGCTCAATGCCTCAAGCGCCAGCAGGTTGAGGGTGCTGCCGCCGTTGTCGATCGTTTGATCGTCTCCAGGTGCCAGGCGCTTGCTCAGCCCGTTGAAGGCCCGCGGATCAAAGGTGTCGTCGCCATTGATGATCGCGGCCTCAAGTGTGAGGCGCATCGAGCGCACCTTCATCTCGGTCTGGGCAGCACGGGCCTCGGGGCCCTGCAGATCAACGATCGAGCGGTCCACATCCAGGTCACCGCCAAACAGGTGCACAAACTCCGAATCGGAGTTGATCACCCCGTAGCTCTGGCGGTAGCCCTCGTTGACGGCCCGAAAGCCGACGCGGGGGAGTTTCGTCTCGGCCGGGAAGCTCAGCGAGCCGCCCACGAGGTTGCGGAAGGGCAAGCGGCGCAGCAGCTCCCCCTCCGCAAAGGTCTTGAGCACCGCCAGCTGTTCGGCGCGGCGGGCGTATTTCTGCGCCTCGATCAAGGTCAGGCCCAAGGGCACGCTCCAGGGGCCTCGCCCCAGTGACAACAGCAGCTGTTGCCAGGTCGCTTGTGGGCAGGGTGAACCCTGAGGTTCAGGCTGTTTAGCCTGGGGCGATGACCAATCCCCAGCTCACCGAGAACCTGCTTGCGGTGATCCGCAGCCTGCCGGCTGACGATCGCCGCTGGCTGCTCAGGCAGCTGGAGCAGGACAGCAGCGACCTGAGTCACGGGGCCCTGGCTGAGATGGCGATGGTCGGGGGTGCCTTTGACGACCTGGCGGCTGAGCCTGACCTCTACAGCTTCTCGGACGGAGAAGCGATCGGCGCCGGCTGATGCTGAGCCGCTACGACATCGTGCTGGTCGCCTTCCCATTCACGGATGGGCCTGCGGCCAAGCCTCGGCCGGCCTTGGTGATCACCACCAGTGAGCGCCATGGGGATGTGTTGCTGGCCTTCATCAGCTCCAACGTCAGCGTGCCGCCGGGCCGCGATGAGCTCGACATCCCTGCCGATCATCCGGGCTTCTCAGACACCGGCCTGAAGGTGAGCTCGAGGATCCGGCTCAGCCGCATGACAACCCTGGCGATGCCACTGGTGAAACGGCGCATCGGGCTGCTGCCGCTGGCCTTGCAGACGGAATCCCAGCAGGTGCTGCAGCGGGTGATCGGCGGCCAAGGCTGAGCGTTCCCCTGTTGGCCAGTTCGTCGCTGTGACAGCAGTGGGCGGCACCGGTTTCCAATCCCGTGCCCGGTAGCGGCCTGGGCCCCTGCCCCACCAGCTCCTGGTGGATCGGCTACGCGCAGCCCTCCTCATGCTCCGGGCGGCCTCAAGGGCTGACGCGAGTCAGCCGGACTGTTGCGTTGGCTTCGCTGCGCTCCGCATTGCAGAGGGGGCTGCCCCTTGACCCCACCCGGCCTGCTTCGGGGTCTCCGCTACGCCTGCCATGGCTTCTGTATCCCGGATCCGCGCCTTCCAGCCCCTGAGCTCCCGCACCCTGGAGCTGCTCTGGGAAGAGGCATCGGCCCACCGCCCGGCTCCTCTGGAGCGGCTGGAGCAGCTCTGCGCTGATCTGCTCTTTGAGCGCCAGGTGGCCACGCCAGCTTCGGTGCCCGTCTGGTGCCCCGAGAGCGAGCTGCCCTTCTGAGGGGGCGGCCCCGGCTGCGGCTGGGGCGCTCTCTTTGTGCCCGCAGCCGGTGGCCCCAAGTCAGCACTGGCAACAGGGCTCAGCAGCACCACGCCCATGGCCAGCCCCATGACCCCCGAGCGGTTTCAGGATCGCTTTGAAGCCTTTCGCGGTGAACCCCAGCAGGTTTCCGGCGTCTGGACCCTCCATTCCGCGATCGCAGCCCTGCCCGGCAGCGAGGCCGTCCTCGATGAGCAGGCCCCCTGGGCGCTCACCTTCAGCCAGAAACCCGCTGCGCCCCCGACGCCGGCAGTCCCCAGCGGCGGCCTCGATCCGCGCGGCTCAGAGGAAGCCGGGATGGCCGGCCCGGAGTTGGCAGCTCCCGTCCAGCCCGGGGATTCCTACCTGCTGGTCAACGACCGCGACCAGGACATGGAGGCCTACGACCACACCGGGGCCTTCCTCTGGAAGATCCCCTGCCTGGCCCGCGGCCAGGGCGCTGACACCGACTGGAGCCAGAACAGCACTGACACCCCGCCAGGCCTCTACAAACTCGGCCAGCTCTATGCCGACGTCGAGCAGAACCCCAACCCGCCCTGCAGCGACACCGCCATGGCCTATGGCTGGTATTCCTTCGACATGGAGGAGCTGGAGGGCCAGGAGAAGAAGGTGGGCAGGGCCGGGATCATGCTCCACGGTGGCGGCTCGGCCTGCGGCTGGCCTGGGGCCTGGGCAGCGCAGCAGCCCCTGCACCCCACCCTCGGTTGCGTGCGCCTGCACAACGCCGATTTGCGCGACAAGGTGCTGCCCCTCTACCGGCAGGGCACCGTCTATGTGGGGGTCTTCCAGGAAAAAAAGTGACGGCGGGGCTGGTGCTGCCACCGGCTGCGGCCTGATCGCGAGGGAAGAGCAGCGATGGACTCAGGCCCAATGGCCCGGCCGCCTAAGCCGCCGTTCGACCGCGAGCGGTTTGTGTTCAAGATCCTGGCCGTGGTGATCGGCACCCAGCTGCTGATCTATTCGCTGGCTGCTGGGGTCTGCGGCCAGCGGGCGCTGGAGGGCAGGCCGATCGGGCAGATCTGCCCCGGCACGCTGGAGCAGCTGCAGGGCGGCTTTGATTCCACCCTCAAGTTGCTGCTGGCGCTTCTGGGTGGGGCAGCGCTGACGCGGATGGACCGGTAACGCCTGGGAGCGGGAGGAGGGCTTGCTCCGGGCCTCTCCAGTCTGAGGCCCTCCTGGGGTCGGGCCTCCGCTGGGATCGGTCCCGTCGCTGCGCCATACCTGGCGCCGATCGTCATGGCCACGCTCTCTGCAGGCAGCCCCGCTGCCACCTCCCCGTTCTGCAGGCCAGAAGAGGATCCCTTTCTGCTGCTCGAATCCACGCTGCGCTCGGTAGAGGAGATCCTGCTGCGTCGTCGTGGGCTGCCGCTGCGCCGCACCTGGATCGAGCAGCCCTATGGAGAAGAAGAGATCACCCTGCTGGAGGAGGAGGTGATTCCGGCGATCCAGCAGTGTCTGGCACGGGTCGATGAGCTGGATGAGCGGCTCTTGGCCGAGCAGGAGCTGATGCAGCGCTGTGAGCTCGAGCTGCAGCGCCAGCCACTGTCGGTGCAGAAGCTGCAGATAGCCTGAGCGCCATGGATTGGGGGCTGCAGCAGCGGCCCCCTTGCCTGTGCCTTGATCCCAGGGTTGGCAGAGCAGCTCCACTGCTCGGGCGCGGTGGGTGCTCAGCACGGATCTACAGCAGGGCCAGTGGGGCGTGGCTGGCCGGGTGGAGCGAAACCCCGCCGCAGCATGCCCCTGCGGCTTGCGCTGGGCAGGGCTGACGCAAGGCTCGCGGGGCTCGCCCCTGGCCAGCACTGCGCCTGCGGGGCGTCTGGTCGGTGTTCTCCGCTCCATCCCAGCCATGGCCGCTCCCCAAGGCCCCGTCTGCGAAGTCCGCCTGCTTGTGGTTCACCGCTATCAGCCCGGCGTCCAGAAGCTCGGCACTGCCCCCTGTGCGGTCGAGTTCTTTGGCCGCCGCGGCAAGCCCGTCAAGAAGATGCGGCTGATCCCTGCCGAGAAGGCATTCGCCTTTGCCCGCAAGCTGCAGGGCACCCCCGGCTGCACCGTCTCGGTCTGCTGAGCCAGGGGGCTCACGCCCGGCTGCCGGTTGGTGGCCGGGCCTCACAGCCAATGGCGGTAGGCACTCCGCTGCCGCCGGGCCCTGGCTTTGGCGCGAGCATTGCCGAACTGGGGGCTGCTGCCGTCACGGCGACGGCGCACCCAGGTTCCCTTCCTAATCAGACCGGCGTCCTGGGGATTGGCGCGGCGGGCGGCCACGATCACCCCATAGCCCTTCTTGTGTCGGTGCTGGGCGAGGGAGCGAGCCTGGCTGGCGCTGGCGGCCGGCACCACAGTGGCGGTGGAGCGGTTGCGCCAGAACACCAGATACCAGGCCATTTCGCTCTCTCGGCAAGCTGATCAGCGCCGCGGTGCAGCAGCCCTGGGGGTGGTGCCCTTCACCGCCTCCAGATACAGCTCGGCCGTACTCAGGGTCTGCAGATTCACCGCTCCCCCGTGCTCATGGCCCGTTTCAGGCACAGCAGCCGAATAGAGGCCGCTGCGCTGCTGGAACAGGAAGCTGTACACCGGGTGGCGGCGCAGCTCCTCCATGTAGTCGCCATCGCTCAGCGCGACACCGTCAGCGGTGAGGGGCTGGCCCTTGCCGTCCACCGGCAGCAGCCGCTCGCGGCCGTCCACCTCCCCCAGCTGGAAGTGGCCGCCGCACAGCGTCACGAAGGTGTCAAAGAAGGTGCCCCGCTCGTCGCCACCCACGCGGCCTTCTGCTTCTGAGAAGAGGCGTTCCATCAAGCGCTCCTTGCGCAGGTTCTGCACCTGACAGCGGGCCTCGTCCCGTTCTTTTTCAACGCTGCGCACGCGGCGCAGGTTGGCCTCGTTGAGCTGGCGTTCGCGCTCGCCCACCTGGCGCTCGAACTCCTCGCGCTTGCGCTCGGCGTCCTGCAGGCGGGCGTACTCGTCCGGGTTGATCTCCGAGAAACGCGACAGCTGGGCGCGGGCCTTGCGCAGTTCTTTCTCGAGCTGGTTGCTGCGGCGCCGTTCGGCCCGGAGGGGATCAGCACTGCTGGGAGCAGCGGCAGGGGGGTCGTCGTTGTCGCCGCTGCCGCTGGCACCAGGGTCCTGGGGCAGGGAGAGGTCGAGGGGGTCGTCGCCGTCGGCAGCATCCAGACCCGCGTCACCGGCGCCGTCGCTGTCGAGCAGGTCGGCGTCGGTGGCAGGTGGGGCTGAGCTAGCAGGGCCTTGGTTGGGCTGCTGCTGGTGCTGGCGGTAGGTCTGCCACAGAGCAGCAGAGGCCATGGGACCTGGAGCAGCGCCACTGTTGGCGCCGCTGGAATCAGAGGAGAAGAAGGAGGAGGGCATCACCCATCACGGCTGTGGTGCTGCGGGCGCCCCGTCCGGGCTGCGCTCGCTCTCCCTGTTGCCAGCTCCTCAAAAGCCCTGCTCAGGCAGCTCATCCAGCACGGGAGCAGAGCGCCGGGCCGGCAGGTAGGTCCACTCCCCCGCCGGTAGCGGCGTGGAGGGCAGATAACCAGGCACCAGCAACTGCATCCCCGCCGGGATGGAAGTGGTGGAGCGGTAGACGGGCAGGAGCAGGGTGGTGCCAGCCGGCAGCGGTTCCTCGCTGGGCCAGCTGCTCAGCTCCGGGTTGAACTGGCGCAGCAGAGAGAGGCTGAGGTTCTGCTCGGCCGCCACGCTGCTGAGCGTGTCGCCTTCGACGCTGATGTAGGTCTCGCTCTGCTGCAGCACCGGGTTGAGGCTGCGCAGCTTGGTTTCGGTAGTGCCATGGCGGCCAGCCAGCACGGCCAGCGAATCCCCATCAATGGAGGTGATGGTCTGGGTGCTTTCCAGCTGGGGGTTGATCCGCCGCAGCGTGGCCACGGTGGTGCCGTAGCGCTCGGCGATCAGGTTCAGGGTGTCGCCATCCCTGAGCACCAAGACGCTGTGCGGCCTGAGTACCAGCTGGATCGCTTCCCCCAGCAGCGGCTGCAGCAGCAGCCCGATACCGCCGGGGCCGTAATCCGCCCCGAAGTGCATCACCTGGCAGCCGGCGAACTGGGCCCGCCCGCCACTGGGCAGCCCGCCCTCCGGTTGCAGCAGTGCCAGGTCCCCGAGCCACATCACCCCCTGGCAGGGGGCCTGCACCGTGCCCAGCAGCGTTGGGTCCCAGGGCAGCGGCGCCTCGTCGCGGAAGCCTGGTGTGGCCCAATTCAGCTCGGCCGCCAGCCAGTCGAAGGTGTTGCTGGTGCTCACCGGCAGGATCGCCGCCCGGCAGAGGTAGCCGCGCAGCAGCACGTCGCCTGGGTCGGTGAGAGCGGTGTCGTTGTAGCCGCTGACGATGCCGCTCTGCTCCAAGAAGCAGTCGATCACATGCCGGCGGATGGGAACCGGATTGCGGCTCTCGGGCCGGTCCACCTCAAACAGGCAGAGGCGGGCATTGGCGTAGGGCTGCAGCGCCAGCCACAGGGGCACAGCAGTGGACTGACCCACCCGGCTGTCGATCGCTGGGGCGGGTGCAGGCAGGGAGACCAACTGGCCCCACAGCGGCGCACCTCGCAGAGGATTGAGGCCCTGGTTCAGGGGCGAGAGGGGCTGCTCCATCGCTCAGCCCCGCACCAGGGATCCCCGGAAGGGATCTGGGTTGCACAGGCGCCAGTTCTGCAGCCGCGGCAGCAGCAGCGCCAGCTGGCCGATGTGCTGGCTGCGCTGCCGGTTCAGCACCATCGCCGGGGACGGCCCCGCAGGGTTCCACTCACTCTCGGTTTCCTCCAGCAGTAGCTCGGTGGCGTACTCGACCACTGCCAACTTGCTCAGCGGCAGGGGGTTGGGCACAACGCCACCGGCAACACCCTTGCGCTTGGTGCGCACCGGTCTGTTCACCTGTGCCGGGGTCAGCGCCGCCAGCTGCTGATCCAGGAGGGCGATGGCATCGAGGTGGCCCTGAGCCGTGCAAACCCCCGTGGGGTAATGGGCCTGCAGCAGGGCCATCTCCCGGTTCAGGGCCGCAAGGGCAGCACTGGTGACGGGGATGGAGAGGGCGACGCGTAGAGCCTCAGCATCACCGGGGAGCCAGGTGCAGGTGGGCGGGGAGGTCTGGGTCATGCCCTCCGTTGCCAGCCAGCTCAGCTGCCGCTGCCCCCATTGATCTCGCCCAGCCCCAGCTGCTGGCGCAGCTCCACGCCGTCAATCACTCCCCGCTCATGCAGCACCAGCCACTCCTGCACCGACGGCTGGGGTTTGCGCGGCGGCTGGGGCGGCACCAGCGGGCAGATCTCCACGCTGCAGGCCGGCGTCTCGGAGAGCTTTTCGCCGGTGAGGCGGGTCCACTGGCGCAGCAGGGTGCTGAGCATCGATGCCTTCTGGCCTGCCAGCGATTGCAGCACCGCAAAGCTCTGGCCGGCGGTGAGCGATACCTCCAGCTCGGTGCGGGCTGGACCGTGGCCGCCGGCGGGGATCAGGGCGTCGCGGCGCATCGCTTCTTCCAGCTGCTGCAGGTAGGCCCGGTGCTCCGCCAGGGAGCGCGCTTCTATTTCGACCCATTGGAACTTGGCGCCCTCGGGCAGGTCCATGAAGGAGGAGGTGGAGAGCACCAAGCGTTGCGGGCGCTGTCCTTCTGCGCCGCCTGTAGCCGAACCCGAGCCCAGAGCGCCATCACTGCGCCGGAAGCCGTACGCATCCACCAGGCCCGTGCGCACACCCACCGGCAGGGCGGTGCGTGACAAAAGATCCTCGTATTCGCTGCGGCAGCGGTAGTGGTTCAGGTAGTGGTGGGCCAGGCCCAAGTGGGGCAAATCACCCTCGCCAAAGGCGGTGCCATCCACCGAGTACCAGAGGGCTGGTAGGTCAAAACGCTGGGGCATCCGTTCCGGCTCCCCCACCGGCACCACGTCGTAGCCATCGACGGCGCCGGGGTTGGGGTTCGCCTGCAAGCTAAGCAGCACCAGGCCGTCGTCCGTCACCGAGAGGCTGCGGTACAGCCAGGCCTGTGGATCGGGCACCAGGCCGCCATGGGCGTCGATCACCATCGTTGGCACCGCCGCATTGCCGCTGGCAAAACGTGGCGGCAAGGCCTGCCGGCGCGGCTCCCGCCAGACGATCTCCACCGGTCCCGACGCTGGGGCGCCTGTGGCGCCATCGGTGGGCAGGCGCCAGTTGAGCAGGTCGCCACGGGGCACCAGTTGTAACCGCGGTAGGGAGAGCCGGTCGCCCTTGGCGAGGGCTTCCAGCCGGTCGCCTTCTGAGGGCCAGCGGTGCTGGGGCGGCAGCTGCAGGATCAGGCAGCCGCCATCCCTCAGGGTGAGCAGGTCGGCCAGGAACAGGAACACCCCCAGGTCGGTGCCCTGGCCATCCACATCGGTGGCCACATGGATCAGGGAGTCGGGCAGCTCCTGCCAGGCCAAGCGCGACAGCATCCCCGCGTAGGTACGCAGAGCATCGCGGTAGAAGCCGGTGGGGCGAGCCGCCTCCAGACGCTTGAGGTAACAGGTCTCGGGCTCCTCAATGCCGCGGGGCAGATACACCGGCCGGCGGCTGGTGCCGTCAGGCAGCTCCAGCAGGGTCCAGCAGTCGTAGACCAGCTGCAGACGGTCCCTCAGACCAGAGAGGGTGGGGTGTTCCAGCCAGGGGGGCTGGGCAGGGGGCTGGGGCTGCGTCTCTGGTGGGGAGGAGGAGCCGCTGGGGGTGGTTGTCCTGCGGCGGCGGGTGGTGAGCACTGGCTGCTGCTTGTGGTCACAGCTCTTGCCAGTGGCAGCAATGGACGGCAGGAAGGGCTATGCAGGATCTGCATGGCTTTGGCCAGAGCATCAGGGCAAACAGGTTGACAAGACAGCGGGGCTTGGGTTCCTATGTGGGCTCGTTGAAAACCAGGCGCGCAGAGCTCCCTGCCCAGGATTCATTGCCTTGCAGCGGTTCTAGACTTCAGAATGAGTTTTGGCTCTTGTGCTCACTGCCAGGTGCCCGGCTATCTCCTAGCGGGGCCCGCCCACCTAGCGTTAGATGCCCCCGAGCCCAGCGGACTGACTGAGAAGGATGCCTGTGAGGAGTCCCAGGTCCCTCGTAGTTGGTTGAGTGCATGAGCAAGGTTCCGCCGCCCGTTCAGATCCCTCAGCCTCCGGCGCCGTCGTCCGGTCTGGCTGCTGACGCTGTGGCGTCGGGGCTTCCGGTACATCCCGTGGACCGCGTGAGGCTCTTCAGCCCTGACCAGTGGGAGCACTTCGTTCAGGAGTGGGTCGACTCGCTGCGCGACGAGTACGAACTTGTCGAGCGGTGCGGCGGGGCAGGCGACATGGGACGCGACGTCATCGCCACCGTGAATGGCGGCAACGGCGCATGGGACAACTACCAGTGCAAGCACTACCAGAAGGTGCTCGCGCCCGGCGACATTTGGGTCGAGCTAGGCAAGCTCGCGTACTACACACTGAAGGGCGAATACTCGTACCCTCGGAACTACTTCTTCGTCGCGCCGCAGGGTGTGGGCCCGAAGCTCTCGAACCTCTTGAAGAAGCCTCACGTGCTCCGTGACGGACTTCTCACGAACTGGGACAAAGCGTGTCGGACGGAGATCACCAAGACCGAGGTCGTTGACTGCGACGCTGCGATGAAGGAGCACATCGCAAACCTCGATTTCTCGATCTTCAAGACCAAGCCGCTCCTCCACATCATCGAGGCGCACGCCAAGACCCGCTGGTACGTGGCGCGCTTCGGAGGTGGGCTGCCGCCGCGCCCTGAGCCAACGCCGCCGCCAGGCGTGCCGACTGACAACGAAGCGGTCTTCGTCGGTGAGCTTCGCCGTGCGTATGCGGATCACCTTAAGCAGGACCTGAAGGATCTCGATGCGGGGCTCGCGTCCCGCGACGACCTCCGCGAGCACTTCCACGACGCGCGCGTTGAGTTCTACAGCGCCGAGGGGTTGAGGACCTTCTCGCGCGACACGCTGCCTCAGGGCGAGTTCGAGAAGCTGCAGGACGAGGTCCATTCCGGCATCAAGGACGAAGTGCGTGGTAGCCAAGCCGACGGCTATCAGTGTGTCCTCGCGGTGGTGAAGACGGCCCGCACGCTGCAGCTCACGAGCAACCCTCTCACCACGCGCATCCATACCCGTGACCGTGGAGGCATCTGCCACCAGATCGCCAACGACGGAAAGGTCCGGTGGGTCAAATGACATCCGAGACGCCCACACACGTCGTCTCGCCTTTTAACGGGCCCGTGGAGATCGGCCTGCGTTCTCTCTGCGTGCTGACCACGGCATTCCCCTCTGCGTACGCGCTGCAGCGGCTCGTGGTTTTCGACTACTTCCTCGTCCACTCCGACGACATCGAGGGTGGCCCCGAGGGGCTGCATCCGAGAACTCCCCATCGCGGCGGAGAGATCCTCGTTCGTCGCGGCGTGATTCAAGATGGGATCGCGCTCTACGAGAGCCGTGGGCTCATCGAGCGCGTCTACAAGGGCGGCGGCATCTTCTTCGCCGCAACCGAAAAGTCCGCTGACTTCCTCGACACGCTCAGCACCGAGTACCTCGCGGGCCTGCGTGATCGCGCTGACTGGGTGGTCGACAGCTTCGGCGCCCTCGACGACACAGAGCTCGATTTGATGGTCCGCGAGCGCATCGGCACGTGGGGCGCCGAGTTCTCGATGGAGTCCGTTCTCTGGACCGAGGAGGCGTCATGAAGTTCGGCTTCGCCTTTCGGCGTCTCGCGCTCATCGGACCCGGGAAAGTGCCGGCCGAGGTCACGTTCATGCGCGGACTGAACGTCATCGGGGGCCCCTCCGATTCGGGCAAGAGCTTCATCGCTCAGTGCATTGACTACGCGCTCGGCGGTGGCGCCGCGCCGAAGGATATCCCCGAAGCGGAGGGGTACAGCTCCGTCGTCATCGACATCGAGGCCAACAGCGACGGGCGCGTCTACTCGCTTGAGCGGAGCCTCCGGGGCGGTGAGGTGCTCTGCAAAACCGACGGGCGGCCCGACCGTGTGCTCGCAGCGAAGCACCAAGGGGGGAAGGAGTACACCGTCTCGCAGTTCCTCCTCGACCTGTCGGGACTGGGCTCAAAGAAGGTCCGCACCAATGAACAGGGCAAGACGAGGCCGCTCAGCTTTCGCGACATCGCCCGGCTAGTCATCATCGACGAGGAGACGGTCATCAAGGAGGACTCGCCGGTTCTCAGTGGGCAGTTCACGTCGAAGACCGTCGAGAGCGGCGTGTTTCGCCTCCTGCTCACGGGCACCGACGACTCCTCGATCATCGCGAAGGAAGATTCAAAGGTCGCGAAGGGGCGTCAGGCTGGCAAGGTCGAACTGCTCGAAGGCCTGCTGAAGGCGACGCGGGAACGTCTCGCTGAGCTTGGCGAGGCGGTGAGCTCTCTCGCCGAGGAGCACGACCGACTGACCCGAATCGAAGCTTTGATTCAAACGGCTCTCGCCGAGCGCAACGCCGCGCAGGCGAGCGTGGTGCCCCTGCAAACGAAGCGCAGCACGGCGTGGAAGGCGCTGAAGGCGGTCCAGTCGAAGCTCGCGGTTCTGTCTGAGCTGCAGATGCGGTTCGACTTGCTGGGGCAGCAGTACGAGTCCGACTTGCGACGGCTGGAGGCGATCGCCGAGGCCGGGGTTCGGCTCGACCAGCTCAAGGAGGAGCGGTGCCCGATTTGTGGCGCGCTCGCCGAACACCAGCATCACGAACATCCGAAGGCGATCCCGACACCGGCGGACGTCTCACAAGCGTGCAAAGCCGAGGCGGCCAAGACCTCGAAGCTGCTCCAGGACCTTCAGACCACGCGAGCCGCCAACGCCTCCGAAATCGAGCAGCTCCAAGGTACCCGCGACACTCGCCAAGCCGAACTCGATGCGATCTCGTCGGAGCTAAATGAACTGATGGAGCAGCTAGTCGACGTCGCCTCCAAGAAGGTCGACGAGCTGCGTGTGCGCGCGGAATATTGCCGCAAGGCGATCGAGCACCTCGAGCGAATTCAGGAACTCGAAGAGCTGCTCCAGGAGGCGAACAGGCCGAAGAAGAAGCAGAAGATGGCCGTCGCTGGAGGAGTTGTTAGCACCGCGCAGGCCGATCCGTTCAGTCGTGAGGTCGAAGCGCTTCTGAAGGCGTGGCACTTCCCCGACCTCGATCGCGTCTCGTTCAGCGAGAACGACCAGGACGTGGTGATCTCGGGCCGAGCGCGGAAGAGCCATGGCAAGGGGGTACGGGCCATCACTCGGGCGGCGTTCAACCTCGCGCTCCTCCGGCTTTGCATCGAAGGCGAGCGTCCCTTCCCTAACTTCGTCCTGATCGACTCGCCGCTGCTCGTCTACGAAGAGCCAGACGCTGGGGAGTCGACGTTTCCGCAGGACATCAAGAAGCACTTCTGGGAGAGCGTGAAGGCATCCTTCACCGACGCGCAGGTCATCATCATCGAAAACAGAAACCAAGTTCCGGATGACGGGCCACTCAGCAACGTGAACGTCATACGATTTACGGGGAATGATCAAGGGCGGCGCGGATTCATCCCGGAGGCACGAGGTGACAAATGAACTAGCGGACCGTGCAGAAATAAACGATGTGGCTTATCCCGGCGTTGAAAATATCGCGGTAGCATCTAACAAAAGCACTAGCGGTCGGCGCTGCGCGCTGCCGCTGATGCTGAGCGTTCACTCAACAGGAAAAGCAACCACCCTTACTGAGCAAGCATCGACAATCTGAATCCACTGTGCGCGGCTCATTCCTATTCGCTTCAGCATCTCGTCCACGCCAACTCCTGTGGTCAGCAATCGCTGCCCACGCGCGTGAAGCTCCCGCCACGTCGGCGGCACTTTTAGCAGGAAGCCGTTGTCCCGCAGGAAGTGGGTGATCTCTCCGTTGGCGTAGGTGCGCCCGTAGGGCCGGAATGGGCCTCGTGAGGGGTCGTAGCGGCGCGCCGCTTTGATCAGCCCAATCATCGCCAGCTGCAGCAGGTCCTCCTTGGGATGGATTGTCCGCCGAGCGAAGTTGCCGGCGATCTTCTCGGCTAGGTCCATGTGTTCCAGGGCCAAGGCATCGGCAGCGGCATGGGGCCGCACCGGACGCTGCCGCCGGGGCCTGCAGCGCTGAGGCCACTTACCCTGAGCACTGGGTGAATGACGCGCTGGCGCCTGGAGATTGATCTCCAGCTGCTGCGCTCGGGCATGGCACGCGGGCTGACGGTAGCGCCGTTGGCGCAGCATCCGCTCCGCCCCGGCGGCATCGCCGATGAGTACCACCGTGATCGGCAGCACCAGCTGCACCACGACCGGCGCCAGCACGGCAGCCCCTGGACTCGCCACAAGGGATGACCTGAGATGTTCCCGCACCGCGGACACCATCGACTCGCTCACCGACTCACCAGCAGCGGCGTCACCACCGGCTGGATGCCCTGGGCCTTCCAATAGCGGCCCTCCAGCCAGAGGGCGCCGTGGCAGAAGGCATCCACCAGGTCCTTGCTGCCCTTGGGGAAGCGAATCGCTTCCTCCACCAGCGGCTGGGCGCGGGGGTGAAAGCGGATCTGCCCGGCCTCCACCAGGGGGGCGACGGCATGGGCGCGGGTTTCCTTGCTGCCTCTCGCAGTGATCGGCAGCATCCCCGGCACCCGCCGCCGCAGGGACTGCAGCACCGCCGGCCCGTTGGCGGCGTCCTCGATCAGCACGGCATTGGGGCGCAGCCCCTGCTGCTCAAGCGCCTCCAGACAGCCCAGCAGGAAACGGATCACCTCCGGCAGGCCAAAGCGGTGCCGAGCGGCCCAAAGCACCTCGATCTCCAGTGCCGCCGTGGTCATTTGCCCCTGAGGTTCACCCGATCGGGGGATGGCATTCCGGGCCGGTGGTGCCAGCAGGCCGCTCAGGCAGAAGCCGCAGTAGTCGCTCTCCGCCTCTCCCTTGAAGCTGAGGTCACAGGAGAGCGCCAGCAGGGCGTACTGGCGCTGGCTGCCGCCTTCTCGGGGGAAGGGCGGCCGGATCCACTGCCTCAGGAAGATGGACCCAGACGCCGGGCTGGGCCGCTGCTGATAGAGCGCCGCCCACCAGTAGGCGCCTAGGCGGGCCCTGATCTTGAGCAGTTCTGGCAGGGGGAACCGCTCCGGACACAGAGCTTCTCCCGCCGGCCGCCAGTCGGGGATCAACGTGCAGGTGGGCGGCAGCTTGGGCCGTTCTGCCGGGTCTTCGGCGATGGCCGGCAGATCGAGCACGGTCCACTGCTGGGGCGCTTCCCCCAGCTCCTGCTCGTACAGCCAGCCGATCACGTCCTGGTGGTCCCAGCGGGTCAGCACCACCACCTGGGCCGAGAGGTTCGGCTGAGTGCTGCCGTCCGGCCCGAGCACTGAGGCCGGTTCGGCGCGGGTGAGCCACACCGAGCGCAGCCAGTCGATCAGCTTCTGCCGCAGCGCCGGGCTGGCGGCATCGCCAGGGCCCTTGTAGGGGTCGTCGATGATCCCCAGGCTGTAGCCCTTGCCCGTGAACGGGCCATCCACACCAGCAGCGATGCAGCCACCGCGCTGGCGGGTGAGCCAGTTGCCCACGGCCGCCGAATCGCGGGCCAGCAGGTGGCCGGTCACTCGATAGAAGTGACGGGCTTCTCGGGAGTGGGCATAGGCCAGCTCCGCCGAGTACGACGCAATCGCCGCGAAGAGATGCGGGTAGCGCTGCAGGAAGTAGGCCGGGAACAGCTTCGAGACCAGCAACGACTTCCCCAGCCGGGGCGGACAGGTGACGATCAGCCGGCCAAGGTGGCCATCCGCCACCTGCTGGAGCAGGTCGATCAGCACCTCAGCCCAGCGGTGGAAGCCGTAGCGGGGGTAGGCCTCAGCGATGAAGCTGCGCAGGCTCTGGGGTTCCGATGGCTCGGCAGCAGTGGCCGTTGGGAGGTGGAGGAGGCCGGCATCGCCCCAGGGGTCGAGCTCGCTCAGCAGCAGGCCGCCTTCAGCAGGGGCCTGTGGCGTGAGCACCGGTGTTGGTATCGCAGTGGCGGCGGTGCTCGCCGTCATGC
>NZ_JAYGIA010000073.1:0-33992 GCF_034931165.1 Synechococcus sp. BA-124 BA4
GCCCCCTGGCCGGCGCGGGTGATCGTGGAGGCCGAGACCACGGCCGAGGCGGAAGCCGCGGTGCGGGCTGGGGCCGATGCGGTGCTCCTCGACGACTTCACCCCCGAGGCGCTGGCGGAGCTGGTGCCGCAGCTGCGGGCCCTGGCGCCGGCGGTGGTGCTGGAGGCCTCCGGGGTGCGGCCGGAGCAGCTGGCCGCCTACGCGGCCACCGGCATCGATCTGATCTCCACCAGTGCCCCGATCACCCGCAGCCCCTGGCTGGATCTCAGCATGCGCTTCGCGGCCACCGTGGCCTGAGACCGGGCCTGAGCCCTGACCGGAGCCGGGGCCAGGGTGAAGATCCACCTCAATCCCTGGCTGCCGTGGTTCCGCCGGCGATCGGTTGTCAGACTGAGCGCCGATGCCCCCCAGCGCAGAACCGCGTGCCGCAGCGACCCACTCCGCTCCATAAGCTTCAGCCGCCAACGCTTCAGTCGCCAACGTCGCAACAGGCGGTCGTCCCGATCGGTTTCGCCGGCCGGGCCCGGCGGTGGCCCGTGGTGGCACCTTCCCTGCTGCTGGCCCTGGTGGCGGCGCTGGCCAGCCCCACGGCCGCCAGGGCCGAATCGGTGCTCGAGCAGGCGGCGCGCACCGGCGAGATCACCATGGCCGGCCCCACCGACCTCGTGCCCTTCGCCTACCGCGATGCCAGCAAGACGCTGGTGGGCTACAGCCTGGATGTGGCCCGGTGGATCGAGGCGGAGGTCTCCACCTATCTCAATCGGCCGGTGAAAATCGTCTACACCGCGAACGCGGATCCGCTGGCGGTGTTCCGTGACGTGAGCCGCGGTGATGTGGATCTGGCCTGTGGGGTTCAGTTCACCTGGGAGCGGGAGATGTATGTCGACTTCTCCATGCCCTTCGCCCTCTCAGGGATCCGCGTGCTCACCCGCCAGGGGGGGCTCGATGGTTCGGCGGCCTCGATGGCGGGCAAGCGGATCGGCGTGGTGAAGGACTCCCTGGGCAGCGCCACCATCGCCGCCGTGCAGCCGACGGCAGTGCGGGTCCCCTTCGCCGGCATCGAGCCGGCGGTGCGGGCGCTGCTGGCCGGCCAGGTGGATGGCGTGGGGGGTGATTCCCTGCTGCTCGCCGGTGCCCTCCAGAGCCTCGGTGGCAAGGGGTACGGCCTGGTGCCGGCGGAGGCCTTCTCCCGCTTTGCGGTGGGCTGCATTCTTCCGGAAGACAATTCCACCTTCCGCAACCTGGTCAATCTGGCCATCGCCCGGCTGGTGCAGGGCTACCTCGACGATGAGCCGGCGGCCGTGGCCAGCGTCAACCGCTGGCTGGGTCCGAAGGGAGTCCTGGAGTTGCCCCCCGAGGTGATCAAGGCCTATTTCCAGTCCGTTCTGCTCAACTACGAACGGGTCAGGCCCCTGCCTGCAACGTCCCCATCCGTCGCCCCCACTTCCCCTGCCCGCTAAGGAGATTCGCCCCATGCCCATCACCTCCCGCACGGCCCTGCTCGGGTTCTCCCTGGCGCTGGCGGCCTTCACCGCTCCCGCCGCCGTTGAGGCGGCCCTGCTGTCCTCGCCGGCCCGCGGAGCCACGATCGAGCAACGGCTGCAGCGCATCAGCGCCGCGTTCCGCGCCCAGGCTGCAGGGGGCGGGGCGGACGGTGCCTCCGCCGGCGATCAGCGGCTGGCCTATGGCTTCGCCAACGCCGGCCGGGGCGGATGGGGCAATGTGGCCGGTGGCGGCGGCTTCGTCAACGGGCACCCGTATTACGGCGGCAGTGGCTTCCGCAACGGGGGCGGCGGTTTCGTCAATGCCAGGGGCGGGGGCGGCCTCGTGAATGGGGGCGGCGTGCGCGGTGGGGCGTTCCGGAACTGGTAGGCCCCGGAGCCAGCGTTTCAAGGCCGGAAGCTTCCGTGGGCAAGCCACCGAACCACCCCTAAGGTGCAGCACGTGAACGGCTCGGCGAATGGATTCTCCCGCTGCGGTGGCTTCCGGTTCGATCCGATCCCGCCACGGCAGGGCCCTGGCCCTGGGATCGGTGGCCTGCCTGTGCTCCCTGTCCGCCCCGGTGCCGGCCAGCGCCGCCGACGCCGTGCTGCAGCAGGCGGCGACCTCCGGTGAGGTGCTGATGGTGGGTCCCGCTGACAGCCCGCCCCTGGTCCGGATGGGGCCGAAGGGGGAGCCGGAGGGCTACGCCATCGACCTGGCCCGCCGCATCGACCGCCAGCTCAAGGCCGAGCTCGGCCCGTCGGTGCGGATCCGCTTCGCCCCCGTCGACAACACCACCATCTCAGTGGAGGCCGTTGCCAGCGGCCGGGCCGGCCTGGCCTGCGGGGTGCCTTTTGCCTGGGATCGGGAGAAGCTGGTGGACTTCACCCTGCCCATCGGCCTCTCCGGCCTGCGGCTGCTCACCGCCAGCGGCGGCCTCGACGGCTCCCCCGCCTCCCTCGCCGGCCAGTCGATCGCGGTGGTGGAGGGTTCGCTCGGGGCTGGGTTCCTCGGCTCCCTGGAGCCCAGCGCCAAGGCGGTCAGCTTCCCCACCCTGCCCCAGGCCGTCACGGCCCTTGAGCAGAAAAAGGTGGCCGGGGTGCTGGGCGATGCCAACCTGCTGGCCGGCCTGCGGCACGAGCGCCGGCTCTCCGGTGTGGCCCTGGTGCCGGAGCAGCCCTACGTGAGCTACGGCGTCGGCTGCATCGTGCCGGAGAACAATTCCCGGCTGCTCAACGTGGTCAACCTGGCCATCGCCAGCCTCTTCCAGGGCTACCTGGAAGGTCGCCCCGATGCGGTGTCCAGCGTCGCTCCCTGGATCGGCCCCACCGGTGTGCTGGCGGTCCCCACCGACCGGGTGCGGGCGTTCTTCGAGTCGGTGCTGATCACCCGCGAAGGCCTCCAGCTGGCGGCCCCCGCCCCGGCGCCCCGTCCCTGAACCCCTCCGCTCCGCCCCACCCATCCGCCTCCCCTTCCTACCTGGCAGCAACCCGATGACGAACCACCCCCGTTCCGGTCTGTTCGGTTTCCTGCTGTTGCTGGCCGCCCTGGCTCCGGCCGGCGCGGCGGCCAGGGCTGTCATCGACGCACCGTCCTCACCCCCCCTGGAGGCGGCGCCCGGCTCCATCGACGCCCGGCTGCGGCGCATCTCGCAGGCCATGGGCGAGGCCTCCGGCCGGCCGGCGGGGGCGGAGGGCCGGGCCAAGGCCCCGGATGGCCGCCTCGCCTATGTGTTCGTGAACTCCCCCCGCCTCGGCTGGGGCAATGGCGGCTTCCGCAACGGTGGCTGGGGCAACGGCGGGTTCCGCAATGGCGGTTGGGGCAACGGCGGCTTCCGCAACGGCGGCTGGGGCAACGGAGGGTTCCGCAACGGCGGCTTCCGCAACTTCTGGTGACCGCCACCGGTACGCCGCCACCGGGCAACCCGGAAGGGTTCGGGCCCTTGCAGCTGCTGGTGGTCCAGCCAACCCCCTACTGCAACCTCGACTGCGACTACTGCTACCTGCCCAACCGTGACGACCGGCAGCGGTTGTCGCTGGAGCTGCTGGAGGCGGCCCTGGCGCGGGTGCTGGAGAGCCCCTACGTGGGCGGCGACTTCACCCTGCTGTGGCATGCCGGCGAGCCGCTCACCGTGCCGATCGCCTTCTATGACGCGGCCACGGCGAGCGTGCGGCGGGCGCTGGAGGGCTGGACGGGGGAGCCCCTGACGATCCACCAGTCGGTGCAGACCAACGCCACGCTGATCAACGAGGCCTGGTGCGACTGCTTCGAGCGCAACGGCATCGCCGTGGGCGTGAGCATGGACGGCCCCGCCTTCCTGCACGACGTCCACCGCCGCACCCGCACCGGCCTGGGCACCCATGCCGCCACGCTGCGCGGCATTGAGCACCTGCGCCGCCGCGGCATCCCCTTCCAGGTGATCGCCGTGATCACCGAGGAGTCCCTCGCCCATGCCGATGAGCTCCACGCCTTCTTCGTGGAGCACGGCATCACCGACGTGGCCTTCAACATGGAGGAGACCGAAGGGGAGAACCGCGTCTCCACCCTCAGCCGCCCCCGGGCCGAGGCCGCCTATCGACGCTTCCTGGAGCGGTTCTGGGCGCTGTGGCAGGAGCGGCCCGAGCTGATGCGGGTGCGGGAGTTCGAGGGCATCTGCAGCCTGGCCCAGGCCGATGCCCGGTTGGCCTGCACCGACATGAACAACCCCTTCGCCATCGTCAACGTGGATGCGAGGGGGGCGATCTCCACCTTCGACCCCGAGCTGCTGGCGGTGCACACCGACACCTACGGCGACTTCGTCCTCGGCCACGTCCAGACCGACAGCCTCGTCTCGATCGCGGCCAGTGCCAAGTTCCGGCGCATCCTGGCGGACATGCGCGCCGGCACCGACCGCTGCCGGGACGAGTGCGCCTATTTCGGCCTCTGTGGCGGCGGCGCCGGCAGCAACAAGTACTGGGAGCACGGCACCTTCGCCTGCAGCGAAACCCAGGCCTGCCGCTACCGGATCAAGATCACCGCCGATGTGGTGCTCGCCGGCCTGGAGCAGGCGCTGGGGCTGGCGTCCTGATCCCCTGAGGGTCCACGCAGACGAGCCGCTGCGGTGAGGCAGCGGCTCTTGGATCGATCAGCCGTGAAACGCCGGCGCGTGGGTGAGCTGTCAAAGCAGGGGCTGGGTGTCGACCAGCCAGGGGGTGGCCGGTGTGGCACCGAAGCCGGCGGCCGGGAACGGCGAGGCCAGGGGATCGGTGGCGAGGGGTTGGCTGCCGCCGAGGGAGGCGAGCTCCGTCAGGGCCAGGATCGGATCGCCGCTGAGCAGCGGATCGGAGCTCAGGGCGTCGTCGAAGGCCATCGGGGCGCCGGCGATGTCGTCGCCGCCGGCCGGGGCCAGGCTGGTACCGCCGCCGATGATCGGGTCGACCGTGTCGGTCGCGGCGAACTGGGTCGCACTGCGCAGGGGGGCTCCGTTCGCATCGACGGAGAACTGCTGCTGAAGCAGCAGGCCGGCGCTGCTGGTGGGAGTGGTCAGGTTGTTGTCGGAGCTGACGAAGTTCCAGTTGCCATCGAGCGTCCAGGTGCGGATCTGGCCGGTGGAGACCACCTTCCAGAGGATCTGGTTCTTGCCGGCGGCGTTGGTTTCCGCGGCCAGGATCTGACGATCGGCGAACTGGGTGGCCGTGATCTGTTTGCCCTGGAAGCGGACGGCGGAGGTGAGGCCGTTGACGCGGACGGAGATCCGGTTGTTGGTGGTGTCGCGCAGCAGCTGGACGGCGCCGTTGGGATCGAGCACCTGGAGGGTGCTGGCGGTGCTGGTGCTCGTGTTGTTGGTGGTGCTCGTTGTGGTGGTGGTGGTCGGGGGCTGGCTGGTGCCGGTCAGCGGGGTGCCGGTGGCATCGACCATGAACTGCTGCTGGAACAGCAGGCCGGCGCTGCTGGTGGGAGTGGTCAGGTTGTTGTCGGAGCTGACGAAGTTCCAGTTGCCATCGAGCGTCCAGGTGCGGATCTGGCCGGTGGAGACCACCTCCCAGAGGATCTGGTTCTTGCCGGCGGCGTTGGTTTCCGCGGCCAGGATCTGACGATCGGCGAACTGGGTGGCCGTGATCTGTTTGCCCCGGAAGCGGACGGCGGAGGTGAGGCCGTTGACGCGGACGGAGATCCGGTTGTTGGTGGTGTCGCGCAGCAGCTCGACGGCGCCGTTGGGATCGAGCACCTGGAGGGTGCTGGCGGTGCTGGTGGTCGGCGGCGGGGTTGTGGTCGTGGTGGGGGGCGGGGTGCTGCCGGCGGGCTGGACGGTGCCACTCACCATGTACTGGCCGAGGCTGCCGTAGTCGGTGTAGCCGGTGGGGGTGCTGGCCAGGGGGGTGCCGAAGCCGACGCCGTCGATGCCGAGGTAGTAGGTGCCGGCGGCGAGGGTGGTGGAGAAGCTGGCCGTGGTCAGATCGGCCGGGTTGAAGGTCTGGACGACGCTGCCGTCGGCCCGGTAGAGGGTTGCGGCGATGTCAAGGTTGGCGCCGCGGGCGGTGAGGTACTGCGTGGTGGTGCTGCCGGGGCTGCCGATGAAGGCCCGGGAGGCGTTGACGATGTTGAAGGACACCAGGCCGGCGCCGGTGTCGAAGCGGAACATGTCGACGTCGGTGTTGCGCTCGATGATGCCGAAGCTGCTGAAGGTCAGCCCGGTGAGCGCCGTGGCGGTGCTGAAGGCGTTGCCGTGGTCATCGACGTTGTAGGTGAAGCCGTTGCCCGTGGTGATCGTGGCAAGATCGTCCTGGGTGTTGTTGGCGCCGGTGTACTCACCCTTGCTCCACTGGGTGAGGTTCTCGTCGTTGCCCAGCCAGGCCGCCCCAAGGATCGTGCCCCAGCTGGTGGGACCGGTGCCGCCGTGGCCGCCGTAGTACTCCGTGGTGCCGGCGCCGTCATGGGTGAGGCCGAGGGTGTGGCCGACTTCGTGGCTGGCCGTCTCGGCGGCGGTGTATTCGCCCCGGTTGAACACCAGGGCCACGTCGTCGGTGCTCCAGTTGAAGCTGTTGTAGTAGGCGGTGCCACCACCACCGGCATTGGTGATCGCCTTGCCGGTGAGCAGGTTGAGGTTGCTGGTGAAGGCCACCCGGATGCCCCAGCGGTCATCGCCAGTCCCGAACTTGCGCAGGGCTTCGGTGCCAGGGTCCTGGGTGGTGACGTTGACGTTGAAGGGGGCAAAGTCCTCGGCCACTCGTTGCCAGATGCGCTGGATTTCGGTGAGAGCTTTGTCGTCGAAGGTGCTGTAGAAGCCCTTCAGGCTCAGGTTGCCGCCGTTCTCCCAGGGGGAGTTGTTGACCTGATAGCCGTCGAAGTCGAGATAGATCGTCTTCGTGGCGTTCGGGTTGCTGTGCAGCCGGAACACGTCACTCAGGTTCACTCCCGTGCCGAGGGTGACCAGGCTGTTGAGAACCAGGGGGGCCTGGTCGGTGGTGGTGTCCCAGGCCGCGGCACCGTCACCGCTGGTGACGGCCAGCACGCTGCAGGCCCGGCAGCCGCAGGTGGGTCCCATGGCGGCGGCGGACGGGCCGGAGGCTTCCCCGGGCCAGGGATCGTTCAGCGCCTGGTGGCTGGTCGTGGCCACCGCCGGGGCGGCGTCGAGGCTGACGCCGTTCTGGAAGATGGCCTCCGGAGCGGCGGGCTGGGCGGCCGGAGCCGAAAAGCTGGCTTCGAGGCTGCCCAGGGCATTGGCCGAACCAGGGGGGGGAGGTGAGGCCTTGGTCGTGGCCAGAACGGCGTTGATCAGGGTGGCGGGCGCTTCGGCTGGGGCCGGGGCCGCGTCGACCAGGAGGCTGAGGGTTGTATCAGAGGAGCGTCTTGCTTGGCTCGAAAGTTCAGTAAGGAGGGGGGAAAGTGATTGTTGGCCCCCTGCGTATTCGGTGGTAGTCATGGCGAAGAGAGGGGTAAACAGCAAGCGACATCCATCACCACCCGAAGCTTCCAACCATTGACAGGCGGATGCTTCAGGAGATCTTCAAAGTCGTTGCGCCCAGAGCACTGGGGGGATCGACTTTGTTGCCGGGGGGGGCTGATGGAAGGAACCCTTTTCCCCCGCACTCATCATCGTTCTGCAGCAGCTTTGCTGTCTTTATGCACAGGCCAATTCACGGGGAGAGTTGCGTGACCGACGCTGAGCATTTCCTTGGAATTGCACCACCAAACCTGTGGGTTCGGAGTCAAAAATCGCTGTAGGGCGACCACGGCGGCCTTGCCCGGGAGGCCGGACCACGGCCGTCAAGACGGTGTCGCCAGAGGGGCTGGGGGCTCTCCAGAGGGGGGTGGGGAAGGGAGAATCCCAGTGGTGCCAAGGGTTCAAGCCGTCGGCATCCCGGCTGCCGGCACCTTGGAAGCACCCTCCCTGAAGCCTGAGGGTCAGAGCTCTATCGCCCTAAGCGCCTTTAAGCATGACCTGGAGATTTGTAGCGGATCTGCAGCCAGGGCGCTGCTCTCCGCTGCGGGCCTCTACCTGCCGGGATGGTGCCATCCGCAGCGCCGGTCGGCAAGCCTCAGGGGGGTGGGGGGACGCCGGTCTCCGCGCTGTCGTCCTCCTCGGGGACCAGTCGGGAGAAGTACTCCTCCTCGCTGGGGCCGGAGGCCAGGCCGGGAAGCGGCCGACCCCGCAGGCTGATCGCCGTGTGCCACTCCACCAGCAGGGGCACCTCCTGCCCCTTGCGCTGGGCGCCCATGGCGAAGGCGATGGCCAGGGCGAAGGCGGAGAGCATCACCCGCAGGCTGTCCCTGACCACGGACGCGATGGCCTTGGGCGTCGGGGCCTGGATCCTGCCCACCACCTCCTGCCTCACCTCCTGGAGGCGAGCCAGCATTCTGCGCTTGGTTTCCGGCAGCGGCAGCCCCATGGTCTCGAAGCGGATCCCGAGGCTTGGGGTCTGGATGGCCTGGAGGCGGGCCTGAAGGTTGTCGAGGCTGGTGGCCGTCGTGATGGTCTCCTGGAGCAGATCAAAGGTGCCGTTGGCGACGGAGAGCTGACGGGCGACGTTGGCCCTGGCCGCCACCACGCTGTTCCAGCCGGCAAAGGCCTGCAGGGGGACGATCAGCAGGAAGCCGATGACCGCCACGAGGGCCAGACGGGCGAGAGCGTCGCGCCGTTTCTGCAGGACGGGGTTCTCGGGGTCGAGGTAGGCGGCCAGGTGGAGCAGCCCGAGGGCCACCAGGGGGATGGTGGCCGAATCCAGGCAGGCTGCGATCAAGCGGAGCTGCCAGTCGGTGTCCAGCAGGCGTACGGGAACGATGCTGGACAGCAGGGTGATGAGGTAGGTGACGAACAGGGCGATCGCCATGAAGGCGAGCCGATCGGCCAGGATCGCCGCGTCGAAGGCCCTGAATTCCTTGGTGCCGGCCATCAGGACAGCCGGTTTCGGGTTCGGGACGCTGGGTGGCCTGCCGGTTTCCCTGCGTGGATGTCGATGGGGTGGGACGCGAGCGCCACGGGATCGGAAGCATTCAGGCCGCAGAACTTTCTCGCAGCAACTTCAATCACCGAGGATGCAAGTTGCCAGTCTGCCAACCGACCGGCCATTCAATGTATGACTGGTTATGACCAGGACTGGGTGTGGATCATGGCCTTGATATCAAGAACTGAGGGTGATCTTTCTCACGATTCGGTGCTGCTCCGAGCTGAGGAGATCCTGATCCGTCGCCGCAACTTGCGGCTCCATCCGAAGGCCGTCGCCGCTCCCAGAATGGGAAGGGGACCCGGAACCGGATCGGTGGGGCCTTCATCAGGAATGCGCCAGAACGCTGCCCCTGTGACCTTCTCGCCGCCACTTTCGGTTTTCCCGTTGGCTTTTTTCACGTTCTGGAAGCGCAGGGCAATCTGGGCCTTGCTCCAACGATCTCCCGGTTCGAAGGAGTTGAAAAGGTTGTAGAAGCGCTCCGCCACCTGGTCGGCGGTGGCGATGGAGGCGTCGTTGGATTTGAGCTTGAACTGCACGTTGACGGTGTTGCCTCCACCGATGCCGGTGCTGCCGGATCCGCCATGGCAGCCATTGCTGCTGCGCATGCGGGCGCAGAAATCAAAGTTGGAGAAGGGTGCATAGGGGGAGGTGGCCGAGCCCGTGATCGCCAGCCATGCGTCTTCGTTGACGCGGACTCCTCGGCTGCGCTGGTTGGAGGTGGCGTTGTTCACGCCACCGAACACCCTGCCGAAGCCCGAATCCAGCGGGTTGTAGCTCAGCAGGGAGATCGCCTCGCTGCCGTTGTCGCGTAGCGGCTCGTTGAAGGCGAATCCCACCAGGGTGCCGGAGCGGGGGCCCGACGCCGGGGAGGTGTTGGTGATGCCGAGGTCGAGGGTGTAGGTGTTGCCGTCGCCCGGGTCCTTGCGGAAGTCGAAGCTCATCCGGCCCTTGACGCCGGTGTTGTAGAAGCTGGTGCCGGCGATGCCGCTGTCGAACACCACATCGAAGGCTGACTTGGCCATGGCAGGGCTGGCGAGCCCGATCGGCCCGACCAGGGCAGCGAGGCCCACTCCAGTGAGGCCACCGAGCAGCCGGAGGCGGTTCTTGGCTGTGGCGCGCTTGAACGCTTTCTTGATCCACGCTCACCATAGCAGAGATTCTCTCACCCTGCTCACAGTTTTGCCCGCCCTCGGGGGTTCAGGGGGAGGCGGGCGGATCGTCCTCCGGCGGGGCGAGCTGGGCGTAGTAGTCCTCCTCGATGGCGCCGGCGGAACCCCGTCGGGGCTGGTGCTCCTGCCGCCGCAGGCTCCAGAGCGTCAGGATCTCCACCAGCAGCGGCACCTCCTGGCCGCGGCGCTGGGCTGCGACCGCGAAGGCCAGCGCATAGACGACGCTGGTGGCCATCACCCGCAGGGCGTTGGTCGCCACGTTCTCGATGGCCTCCGGTGGCGGCGCCTTGATCCGGGTCTTCACCTGCTCCTCGATCTCGTTGAGGCGGATCAGCATCTGGCGCCGGGTCTCCGGCAACGGCAGGCCCAGGTTCTCGAAGCGGATGCCCAGTTCGGGAGACTCGAGCGCTTGCAGGCGCAGCTGGAGATCCTCCAGGCTGGAGGCGGCGCTGATGGCCTCGCGGACCAGGGCGAAGTTCCTGTTGGCGGTGGTCAGCTGGGTCGTCAGCCTGGCCCGGGCCGTGGCGACGGTGCTCCAGGAGGCATAGGCCTGCAGAGGAATCAGCAGCAGAAACCCCAGCACCGCCAGGATCGCCCACCGGGCCAGGACGTTGCGGCGTTTCTCCAGGGCGGCATTGGCCGGATCCAGATAGGCCGCCAGATGCAGCAACCCCAGGCCCACTAAGGGGATGGCGGCGGCGCTGATCAGGCTGGAGCTGACGCTCAGCTGCCAGAGGGTGTCGAGTGGCCGCAGGGGAATGGCGGTGGCGACGATCCTGACGCCGTAGAGGACGAAGAGGACCTGTGCAAATACAGAAAATCGGTCGGCCAGGACCGCAGCCCCACGGGGGCTGGCGGGAGAATCAGACACCATGCGCGATTGTTGCCCGTGCCACGGTTTCTCCGATCAAGTGGAGAGGCAGTCTGGGCCAGGGTATGCCCTGAGGCCCGAAACTTCAGAGCCGTTCAGGCGGTGGCGGCAGGCAGGGGGCTGGCGGAAGAGATCCTGCGACGCAGCCTGCGGCTGAAGGCGAAGGCCGTGGCTGCTCCGAGCACGGGGAGGGGGGCGGGGACTGGATCGCCGGGGCCTTGAGGAGGCCTGGTGGAAACACCGGCGACCTTGTCGCTCTTGCCTCGGGCACCGATGGTGGTGGTCACGTTCTGGAAGCGGAGGGCCACCTGGGCATGCTTGAAATCGCCGTCCTTGGTGAAGGTACGGGAATTGAAGAGATCGAAAAACGACTGGGCGACGAGACTGGCGCTGTTGATCGACGATTTATTGGAGGCCAGCGTGAAGCGGACAGCGGTCGACTCGCCATCCCTCAGGCCCGTGCCGTTCTGGGTGCCTCCGTGGCATATGATGCCGGTGTCTCGGGCGCAGAAGGTGAAGCTGCCGAACGGTGAGTAGGCAGCTCGGATAGGTGTTCCTGTTGTGGGGAAGAGGAGATTCTGGTTGTTATTGACATTCACCTCTCTGCGAGTCGTCGATGCGCCGTAGACATCCCCGAAATTCGAAATCAAGGGGTTGTAGGTCAGCAGCTTGAAATCAGGAGATGATGTAGGTCCCGGAACATTGAAGGCAAAGGCTGTTAAGGTTCCAGTTGGATTGGTCCCAACGGGGGAAGTATTTTTGATGTTCAGATCCAGCGTGTAGCGATTATCTGCGGCGTTATCTGGGTCCAGCTTGGTGAAGCTGAACGTCATCTTCCCGGAAACGCCGGTGGCATCTGCGCTTGTTTTCTTATTGGCCGCGCTGAAATCGACGTCAAACGACGTGAACGCCATCGCAGGGGCGGCGCCTCCGACAAGGAGACCAGCCAGGCAGCCGACCGACAGGAGCTGGTTGCGGCGGGCCGAGGCCAACATTGCAACAGGATGAAAGTTCGCTCACCATACCACAGGTTTTGTCACCTGGCATCAAGGCGCTTTAGTCAATTCTTAAGTTCTGGGCGGTTCAGGCTCTGCGCCACGGCTTTCTGGTCCGGAGCCCTTGCGGTCACTGGGATGGGAGGGCGCCAGCGCCGTGCTGGCTTTCCGGCCCAGGCCCGCTCCTCCACGTTGGTTCCCTGACGTTCCTTTCAGGCGGCGGGGTGCTGGCCCCCGTCCTCTGGAGGGGCCAGGGACTCAAAGAACTCCGCTTCCCGCGCAGCGGCCGAGCGGCGAAGCGCCATCCCGCCGTTCCCCCGACCGGTGCGGGCCCGCCGCCACAGCTCCAGGGGGTTCAGGTGGGCCAGCAGGGACGGCCACTCCACCAGGAAGGGCACCAGCTGACCCTTGCGCTGGGCGCAGGCGGCGAAGCCGACCGCAAAAGCGATCGACGAGAGCATGACCCGCAGGCTTTCTCGTGTGATGCGGTCGGCCGTGGCGGGATCAATGGGTGCGAACCTTGCTTTGGCCTGCCCCTCCGCTTGATTGAGCTGGCTGAGCATCTGCTGCTTCAGGGCCTGCAGAGGGATGGCGGGAATCCGTGAGGAATCCAGCCGGATGCGCAGATCTGGACGTTGCAGAGCGAGAAGCCGCTTCTGAAGATCTTCTGTGCTGGTGGCCTTCTCGATGGCCACCCTCACGCCTTCGGCGCGTTCACTGGTACTGGCCTGCTGCTGGTTCGCGACGGCATTGGACAGGCGATAGGAGCGCCAGATCGCGTGGCCTTGCAGGGGAACGATCAGCAGAAACGCGAGGGAGACAGGAACGGCCAGCCGAGCCAGCATTTCCCGCCGTCGCTCAAGCTGAAGGTCGCCGGGGCAGAGGTAGGTGGCCAGATGCAGCAGCCCCAGTCCGAGCAGAGGAATGGGGGCCGCTTCAACGGCGACCTTGGTGCTGCTGAGTTGCCAGATGGGATCCAGCAACCTGGGAGGCAGGCTGAACGCCAGAACTGAGACCAGATAGACCGCGAAAAGCACCATGGACACCATGGCCAGACGATCGGCAAGGATCGCGACATCCAGTTGTCTGCTTGGTGGGGGCGTTGTCATTGGGGCTCTGGCGAAAGGTCAGGCCTTGAAGATGGCCAGCTAGGGAGCTTCAGCAGATCGGGCTTGATGAAGGTCTTAAGCATTGCTTTGGGGCCATGGGCCCATCCCAAACTTGGCCACCATGGCTTGCCATCAACCGCTTGAGTGTTGAACTCCTCTGGCCTTGTTGAGCCTGGAAAGAGACTGGGTGAGCCTGCTCAGAACGGAACAGGCTCATGAACCAACGAGGTTGAAGAGATCAGCCGACCATGGAGTTGGCCTTCATGCGACGGCGGAGTTTGCGGCTGTAGCCAAAGGCAGCCGCGGCACCGAAGAGGGGAAGTGGTCCTGGCACGCTATCTCCGGGGGCTTGACCGCCACCTGTCGTAATGCTGGTTGCCCAAATCTTGTCACTACCGCCGGTGGATGCGGGCAGAATGTCCTTGAATCGCATGAAGTAGCCGCCATCATCAAACGTGCCTGCTGTTCCACCACTCGGAGGTGCTTGGAACATCGCCACGAAGGCATCGCGGTACTTGGTGGCGGTGTCCAGCGTGGGAGCGCTGCTCAGAGTGAACGTTCCGACCGTCGTGCTGGAGCCGTTTTGCAATCCAAGTGTGGGACTCCCGCTGGCGTCGCAGTCAGCAGGATTGGGTGGGGTCGTCGAGTAAACCGACGTGCAGACGTCAAAGGCAGGGAAGGGGGGGACTGCAGTGCCAGGGTAAACAATATTCCAGTTAGGATCTATTTTTGAAAAGCTGACGAAATTGACGTTGGCAGAGGCCGGTGGGTTCGTCGGCAGATCGAAGCCAGTGCTCACAAGCCGAGAACCCGTTACTGGAGATCCAGAGAGATTCTTTAGGCTGAGCGTCATCTCTCCGAGATTGATCTCCGAAAAGGTGTAGGTGGCTTCGCCCAGGATTCCATTGATGCCTCCATTGGTGCTGCTGGAGGCGGTGGATTCGAATTTAAGTGTGAAGTATGGGTCGGCCGCGAGGGCGGGCATCGCCGCCATGAGGCTCAGGATTCCTGCTGTCGTCACCGTGCCGACGGATCTGGCGATCATACGGTTTTGAGTGGGCGAGGTGAATGGATTCATGACAGCAGGACTTGGCACGAGTTAACCATACAAGTCTTTTCCTCCCGCTGATTCTCAGAACGACACCAGTCGTTCAAGTGCGTGGGACAGAATCCAGGCGTGCTCTGGGTTCATGCCTCGCTTGATCGATCTCCCAGAACTCTTGCTGCAACTGGCTTTCTGTGAGATTTTGTGTTGTCCTCCCCGCGGCATCTGGTTCAGGGAAGGGGCATTCTCAAAGGGGCGATCTGCGGCAGATCTGCAGCAGCTTGTGCTTACGATTGTTGCAGGCTCCTCCCACAGGCCGCGCCCGCCTGGGGTCGCTGATCAAGGTGCTTCCTGGCGCCGATCCCCTGGGTTCCTCCGCCTTCCCCGGTCGCCTCAGATGCAGGGGCCGGTGAAGGTGGATCCCTCCGTGGCACGTGGTCCGGTTGAGACCCGAAAGGCAGCTGGAGGACCTGCGATCCAGCCTCCGCGGCATCAACGGAGCGTCAAGAGCTCCTGACCCGCAGCCCCGCCGGGGAGGATGATCGTGCCCCCGCCTGCCGTTCGACCGGCTTCGCTCCATGCTGCGCATCGCCCACGCCCTGAACAGCCAGCTGCTGGGGGCCCTGGAGAGCGCTTATCCCGAGGCGGCCGCCGCCGCCCGTGTCGCCGGCGCGCCGCTGGATCCCCAGCTCGGGCCCGCCAGCAAGCCGGAGTTCGGTGATTTCCAGGCCAATGGTGCCCTGGCCCTGGCCCGTCCCCTGCGTCTGGCGCCCCGGGCGATCGCGACGGCGATCGTGGAGCGGCTGGCGGCCGACCCGGACTTTGGGGCCCTCTGCCTGCCGCCGGAGATCGCCGGGCCGGGCTTCATCAACCTCACCCTGCGGCCCGAGGTGCTGGCCGCCGAGGTGGGGCGCCGGCTGGCCGATCCCCGCCTGGGGGTGGAGCCCGTGGCCCCCGGCGGCGCACCGGTGGTGGTGGATTTTTCCAGCCCCAACATCGCCAAGGAGATGCACGTGGGGCACCTGCGCTCCACGATCATCGGCGACGCCCTGGCCCGGGTGCTGGAGTTCCGCGGCCATCCGGTGCTGCGGCTCAATCACGTGGGCGACTGGGGCACCCAGTTCGGCATGCTCATCACCCACCTCAAGCAGGTGGCGCCCGAGGCGCTCGACACCGCCGACGCCGTCGATCTGGGCGACCTGGTGGCCTTCTACCGCCAGGCCAAGGCCCGCTTCGACAGCGACGAAGCCTTCCAGACCACGTCCCGCGAGGAGGTGGTGAAGCTGCAGAGCGGCGATCCGGTGTCCCGCCGGGCCTGGCAGCTGCTGTGCGACCAGTCGCGCCGCGAGTTCCAGCGCCTCTACGACCGCCTCGACATCCGCCTCGACGAGCGCGGCGAATCCTTCTACAACCCCTATCTGGAGGCGGTGGTGGCCGATCTGGCGGCCGCCGGCCTGCTGGTCAGTGATGGCGGCGCCCAGTGCGTGTTTCTCGAGGCCGACGACGGCACGGCGAGCCAGGCCCCGCCGGTGATCGTGCGCAAGAGCGACGGCGGCTTCAACTACGCCACCACCGACCTGGCGGCCATCCGCTACCGCTTCGCGGCCCCTCCCGACGGGGACGGCGCCCGCCGGGTCATCTACGTCACCGACGCCGGCCAGGCCAGCCATTTCGCCGGGGTGTTCCAGGTGGCCCGCCGCGCCGGCTGGATCCCCGAGGGCGGGCGGCTGGAGCACGTGCCCTTCGGGCTGGTGCAGGGGGAGGACGGCAAGAAGCTCAAGACCCGTGCCGGCGACACGGTGCGGCTGAAGGAGTTGCTGGATGAGGCGGTGGAGCGCTGCGAAGCCGACCTGCGCCGCCGCCTGGCGGAGGAGGACCGCCAGGAGGAGGAGGCCTTCATCAGCGAGGTCGCCTCAACGGTGGGCCTGGCGGCGGTGAAGTACGCCGACCTGAGCACCAACCGGATCACCAACTACCAGTTCAGCTTCGATCGCATGCTGGCCCTCAGCGGCAACACCGCCCCCTATCTGCTCTATGCGGTGGTGCGGATCGCCGGGATCGCCCGCAAGGGCGGCCACGAGGACGGGGCTGGGGCCGCGGACCCGGAGGCTCTGGCGTCGCTGGCGTTCAGTGAACCCCAGGAGTGGGCGCTGGTCCGCCAGCTGCTGCAGTTCGATGCCGTGGTCCAGGAGGTGGAGGAGGAGCTGCTGCCCAACCGCCTGTGCAGCTACCTGTTCGAGCTCTGCCAGCTGTTCAACCGCTTCTACGACCAGGTGCCGGTGCTCCGGGCCGAGGAGCCGGCCCGGGGCTCACGGCTGGCCCTGTGTCGCCTCAGCGCCGAGACCCTCAAGCAGGGCCTGGGCCTGCTGGGCATTCCCACCCTGGAGCGGATGTGAGGCCAGCGGAAAGGTCCGGTAGCGTTTGCCGACACGGCGGCTGATGGATCCGGATGGTCGTGGGGGAGCCGGTCAGAGTCGTGATCATCGGCGGTGGCTGTGGCGCCATGACCGCGGCCTACGAACTCTCCAGACCTGAGCACAACGGCCGCTACGCCATCACCGTGTACCAGCAGGGGTGGAGGCTGGGGGGCAAGGGGGCCTCAGGCCGTGGTCCCTCCGGTCGGGTGGAGGAGCACGGACTGCATGTGTGGCTGGGCTTCTATGAGAATTCCTTCCGCATGATGCGGGAGTGCTACGCCGCGCTGGAGGCGTCGCCGGAAGGTTCACCGTTCGGCCCCTGGCAGGAGGCCTTTCTGCCGGAAATGGATGTGGGCCTGTTCTCCCGTTCAGGATCGGCTGACTGGCAGAAGTGGACGGCGCCGTTCCCCCCCAGGCCGGGCCTCCCGGGGGATCCCCTGGAACCCGGCGCCGTCTATTCCATGGCGGGGTATCTGCAGCAGGCCATTGCCATGCTGCGCACCCTGATCCTGGACGTGGAGGTGAGCACCTCCACGGAGTCGCCGGGTGAGGGCCGGCCCGGAGACCTGCTCGAAGCGATGGCCGGCTGGCTGGCGGGAGGCACCTTCACAGGAGCGGCCGTGATGGCGGAAGGCCTCGGACTCCTGGGCAGTGCCCTGCGGACCCTGCCGCTGCCCACGGAAGCCCCCCTGATGCGCTTCGTTGAGGAGCTGAACGCAACCATCCGATCCTGGCTGGAAGAGCGCTGGCTCTCGGATCACCCCAAGCGCTACATCTGGGAGATCGTCGATCTCGTGCTGGCGATCATCGTCGGCAGTGTTCGCTTCAACCTGCTCCGGGACCCCCGGGGACTGGACGCGATCGACCACTACGAATGCAGGGAGTGGCTGCGCCTCAATGGAGCTTCGGAGCGGGCCGTGCGCTCTCCTTTCGTGGTCGGTCTCTATGACCTTGCCCTGGCCTACGAGGACGGTGATTCCAGCAAGCCGGCCCTCGCGGCCGGACAGGCGATCCGGGGCTCCCTGCGCATGTTCTTCGGCTATCGCGGCTCCCTGTTCTGGCGCCTGCGGGCGGGCATGGGCGATGTGGTGTTCGCCCCGCTCTATGCATTGCTGCGTCGCCGGGGGGTGCGCTTCCAGTTCTTCCACAAGCTCACCAATGTTCAGATCCCGGCCGGGCCACCCATCCAGCCCGGCGACCGCAGCCATGTGGCAGCCCTCGACTTTGACGTCCAGGCAGAGATCCATGGCAATCGCGACTATGACCCCCTGATCCACGTGGGCAACCGCCCCTGCTGGCCGTCCCAGCCCGATTTCGAGCAGCTGGTCGACGGTGACCGCCTCCGCCACGAACAGCGGGATTTCGAATCGCACTGGGATCGCTCCTTCACCTCCAGGCGCCGCCTCGAGGTGACGCGTGACTTCGATGCCGTGGTCCTGGGTGTGAGCGTCGGCGCGATCCCCCATGTCTGCCCCCAGATCCTGGCCAGGGATCAGCGCTGGGCCACCATGGTGGAGAAGGTGAAGACCACGGCGACGCAGGCCTTCCAGATCTGGCTGCAGGAGGATCTGTCCCAGCTGGGATGGCAGGGTCCTCCCTACATCGTCTCGGCGTTCGATAAGCCCTTTGACACCTGGTGTGACATGGCCCATGTCATTCCTGAGGAGGCGTGGGCGCGGCCTCCCGCCACCGCCCTCTACTTCTGCGGGGTGCTCAGGGATCCGCCTGAATCTCCCGCGGATTCCGACAGCCCCTATCCGCTGCGGCGGACGGAGGAGGTCCGGGAGAATGCCATGGCCTTTCTGTGCAACGCCGGCTCGGTTCTGTGGCCCCGGGCCTATGACGCCGCCGGTGCCTTCCGCTGGGAGCTGCTGGCCGATCCCGCTCCGGCGGAGGGTGCCGAACAGCCGCAGGGCGAGCAGCGATTCCTGAGTCAGTACTGGCGGGCGAACGTCAACCCGAGCGACCGCTACGTGCTGGCGCTGCCAGGCAGCCTGAAGCATCGGATTTCTCCACTGGATTCCACCTACGACAACCTGACCATCGCCGGAGACTGGACCGACTGTGGGTTCAACGAGGGATGCACCGAAGCCGCCGTGATCTCGGGGCGGCTGGCGGCCCATGCCCTGTCTGCTTCACCGCCTCTGGCTGAGATTCACGGATACGATCATCCTTGAACATTTCGGTATACAATCCCCGTTAACGTACGTGCCTATCAATGTCAGATTCCCAGTCCCCGGATGGCCGTTGGCAGCGTCCCCCGATCGAGCGTGAGACGCCCTTGCGGAGCGGCTGGTCAGAGGGCGGTCCGCAGGTGGGGGGGCGGCGCATCACCGACAGCGTGGAAGACACCATCCGCACCGCTTATCAGGTCATTGGCGAGAACTTCCGTCAGGGTCACGACGCCGCCGAGCGCTACAGCCAGCAGGCACCCCACGGCGCGGCCGATACCTCCCGCGACCTCGGCACCTTGACCAGTCGGATGATCCAGCTGGGACGGGACATGGCCAACACCTACTTTGATGCCATGGATCTTCTGCTGCAGGAAGTTGATCAGCGCCGCGGGGATCGTGAACGCTCCCAGGAGCGGCGGGATGCCCCTGCAGGCTCTGGAGTCGACGATGGCGGCGAGCCGAGTTAGGGCAGGCCATGGTCCTTGTGGTGCATGGGAGCCATGACCAGAACGATCCAGCCACTGCTTGAGGCCTATGGAACGCTGATCCGGGAGTACGTGGATCGCTATCTCACGAGCCAGCCGCGGGCTCCCTATCTCCATGACCTCCTGGCCGATTATCCGAGCCGGGGCGGCAAGATGATGCGGCCGTGCATCTGCATGGCCAATGCGCGTGCCTTCGGGGGACGGCTGGAGGACGCCATCCCCTTCGCTGGCGCCGTGGAGATTCTCCACAATGCCCTGCTCATTCATGACGACATCCAGGACGAAAGTGTGGAGCGTCGCGGCCTCCCCACCTTGCATGCCCTGCATGGTGTGCCGCTGGCGATCAACGCCGGCGATGCCATGCTGCTGATGGCCTTCGGCCCCCTGCTCGACCATGTCGGCAGCCGGGGAGGATTGTTTGCCCGAAGATTTCTTGACGTGACGCGACGGATGGCCCGGGAAACGGCGGAAGGGCAGGCGCTCGATATCGGCTGGAGACAGAACCATCGCCATGACATCACCACGGCTGACTATCTCACCATGGTGCTGAAGAAGACGGCGTGGATGGCCACCATCTGGCCGGCCCAGGTGGGGATGCTGCTCGGCACCCATGGCCTTGTGGATCCGGATGCCGTGGTTCGCTTCGGTTTCTTTCTCGGCGCCACCTTCCAGATCCAGGATGATCTGTTGAACTTCTCCTCTGAACCATCCTATGGAAAAGAGCCTCGGGGGGATCTGTTCGAAGCCAAACACACCCTGCTGTTGATTCATGTGCGTGACCAATGCGATCTGAGCGAACGCCAACAGCTCGACCACTTCATGAACCTGCGCCGGGAGGAGCGCACCGCAGAGTCCGTGGCCTGGCTGGCGGATCTCATGGTTCGCAAGGGGTCCCTTGACTATGCGCGCATGGTGGCGGAGTCCCTGGCGGGAGCTGCACGCCATGAATTCACCAGGGCCTATGGGCACCTGCCGGAGTCGGAGGACAAGGACTTCATTGAGGATCTGGTTCCCTGGGTGTTCAACCGGGCGACCTGATGCCTGAATCTCCTGGTAACGGTGTCGCCTATCCTCCCGGTCGCGTCCTGCTCTACGGCGCCACCGGGTTCAGCGGTGGCCTGCTGACCCGTTGCCTTCTGGAGCAGGGCATCGATGTGGTGCTGGCGGGCCGGAATGAAGCCCGGCTGGTGGAGATGGCGCGCCGCTGGAACCTGGATTGGCGTGCGTTCTCGCTTGATGATCCTGCCCAGATCGAGGCTGCTCTCGATGCGATTCACGTGGTGCTGCATGCGGCGGGCCCCTTCCAGCGCACGGCGTTGCCGATGATGGCCGCCTGTATTCGCACCGGTACCCACTATCTCGATCTGGCCGGGGAATGGCCCGTGTTTCAGCAGGCGATGGATCTGGGTGATCGTGCCGCCGACAACGGCGTGATGCTGATGCCGGGGATCGGCTTCTCGATCGTGGCCTCGGATTGCCTCCTGGCGATGGCCCGGGCCCGGTTCCCCGAAGCGGTGGCTCTGCGTCTGGCCCTCTCCAGCCCGGATGTGATGTCACGGGGCACGTTCCGCAGCCTGATGGGACTCACCAGCTCCACCGTGACGGTGCGCAGGAACGGGACGCCCACCACCTTGCCGGCGGGGTCAGTGTCACGCTGCTTCGACTTCGGCGCCGGCCTGCGCAAGGCGGTGGCCGTCACCTGGCCGGATGTCGTGATCAGCCAGGTCACCGACGGCATCGCCACCCTGGAGGTGTATGCCGAGGCGGATTGGCCCGTTCAATTCGCCTACCGGGCCGGCTCCAGCGTGGCCCCTCTCCACCAGTCGGTCCTCGGCCAGCGGCTGCTGGATCTTGTCAGCCACGGCTGGCCCCAGGCCCCCTCGGCGGCACAACGGCAGCGTTCCGGCTTCACCCTGGTGGTGGAAGCGGAGGATCGCTGGCGACGCTGCCGCTTCCTCCGCATCCGGACACCGGACGGCTATACCGTCACCGGTGCGACGGCAACGGCGATCGTCGGGCGTGTCCTCCAGGGCCAGCTCGCCCCGGGGTTTCAGTCGCCCGCCCACCTCTACGGCGGTGCTTTGCTCGAGGAATGCGGTTGTGTTCTGCGAGTAGGGTAAGCCCACGCCTATCGGGACCAGTCGCGCCTGCATCGGTGAACGATCTTCCCTATCTCGACAATCCACTGGATGGCCAGCAGGAGGCCCCCCCCTACCTCTTCACGGGGATCCAGTCGCACTACTTCAAGCTCAAGGCCGAGGCCCGCGCCCTCGAGAGCTTCTGCTCGAACTATCTCAACCCAGCATCCAATTCCTTCACCTACTGGCCGCTGTCCTCCCTGCCGCTGGTGGGTGCCGGTTTGGGAGGGCCGTTCGTTGTCCTTGGGGTCCTCTTCTATCCGGACATGCGGTCTGGCAGCTTCCATCCCGAGCGCACCACCCGCCAGCACGAAGTCTTTTTCTCGTTCCCCGTTCTTCGCTTCAACAACGGATTCCCGGACAAGATCTGCTGGGTCTACCCCTTCATCTGCGTTGACAACATCCGTTCGGCGATCACGGGACGAGAAGTGATCGGGCTTTCCAAGCTTGTGGGGCGATTCGATTGCCTGGACTCCCGCCCGTCGGGCTCACCTCACCCCCCGTCCCGCGATTCCCTCTCCGGAGAGCTGTTCGGTGAGGATACGGACTCGATGGGGATCAGTGTGCCCACCTACATGCGCTATGGCCATGACAGCCATGAGCAGATGCTGCCCATCATTCGCATCCAGGCGGACCCCAAGTTCCAGGCGGATGCCCTGCGCGAGGGGGAGGTGTCCGACCTTCAGGACGCTCCGGTTCTGGATCGCGCTGCAGCCGAGGCAGGGGACGGGTTCGGGCTGCCGTGGCCCCATCCTGACGCGGCCAGCTCGGGGGGTGTCCTGAACCGTATCGCGGAGCTGGTCCATGGCTTCACTTTCCTGTCTCCGAAGCTGGCCATCAACAGCCTCAAGCAGACAAGGAGCAGTGTGGATCCCGCCTGTTCCGACCATCAGGCCCTGCTGGAGACGGTCTGGCAGTCGGAGAACGTGCGCCAACTCCGATTCTGGGGTCTCGGCCACTTCCGCATCCAGATCTTCAACCACGCTGGCTTGCCGCTGGTCAACCAGCTCGGCCTTGGGGAGCACAAGCGCGATGGTGATTTCATCGAGCTGGCGGGATTGGGCTCCAGTTATTCCCTCCGTTCCGATCTGCGTATGGTGAGCTCCACCGTGCTGGCGGAAGCCGATGGTGTGGCGCCAACGGCCGGCAGCACCCTGCTCCGTGAACTCACCACCATTCCCATGGCCTGCCTGTCCCTGACCGCCGACATGGCGGATGCCTCGATCCAGTGGGCCGGCCTGTCCGTTTCTCTGGCGCGCCAGGCCCTTGGCCTGAAGCCCTGAGGGGTGGATGACGCGCGTTACAGCGCGGACCCGCCGATCCGTTCCCGGGCGTAGAGCTGTTTCTTCGCGTTGATCATCGTCTCGAAACTGGCGGCTCCCAGGGCCCTGGCGATGGCCAGGGCCTGATCCAGGGCCTCCATCACCGCTGGCTCGTCATGGCCCTGGGCTCTGGCGATCACATCCGCTTGGCGCACATGGACCAGGGGCATGAAGTAGGCCTCACCCGAGCGTCTGACCGCCTCCGCCGCCGCCTGAATGGTGGCGAAGGCCTCGGACACCGAGCTAGCCAGGGAGTGGAGCGTGGCAATTTCCGCCAGCCGAAAGCCCTCCAGGGTCATCACGCCCAGGCGCTGCTGTTCGCGCATGCCTTCCAGTGCGATCGACAGCGCCTCGCCCCCCGGCTCCGCCTGGCCGGCGTGGGCCAAGGCGACCCCTTTGTAGACCTTGGCAATGGCGCGCCAGGTCAGGTAGCCATAGGCATCGGAGATTCCCAGGATGGTATCGCTGAGGGCGATGGCCTCGAGGTAGCGGCCCTGCAGCACATGAATCAGCAGTTCATGGCTCAGCGTGTAGACCGTTTCGTAGTTCCTGCCCAGGCGTTCCGCATGCTGCCGCGCCTGTTCCAGGGTGGCGGCCACCTGATCGGGAGGTCCGCACGCCTGCTCCACCATGGCGAGGGCCGTGAGGGAACCGGTCATCGGATCGTGGGTGGAGGGAAAACCCAGATCCCAGCCTTCATGGAGACGGTAAAGATCAATGCTTTGGGTCAGATGCTGGCGCGCCAGGGCCATGGATCCCTTGACGTAATGGACGTAACCGATGGAGAAATGGGCTTCGATGCCATGGATGGGATCCCTGCCCTGATCCCATCGCTGCAGGCATTCACCTGCCGAGCGCTCGGCATTGTCCAGATCGCAGGAGACGATGCAGAAGTTGCAGATGCCGCGCAGGATCGCAAAGGACGACTGGCTGTCCTCCAGGCGCTCTGCCAGTGTCCGGGACTCCTCCAGGATCTGGCCCACTTCGGGCGCCGAGTAGCTGCGGGATCCGGCCAGGCTCATGGCCAGGCCCAGCAGCAGGTTCAGCTCCAGGGAGGCGGGCAGCCCCTCCCGACGACAGGCTTCGTGGCGCAGCAGATCCAGGGCTGTCTGGAAATGCTGCACAGCTTCTTCATGGGAGGCCATGTCGGAGGATTTCCGCCCCGCACTGATCCAGTGGGGGATCGCCTGCTCGAAGGAACCGGCGCGCGTGTAGTGATGGGCCAGCAGCTGGGGTTCCGCATCCACGAGCTCATGAAACTGACCCGAGAGTGTCCTGGCGATCTGTTCGTGAAGGGTCTGCCGATCCCGCTTCAGCATCGTTTCGTAGGCCGTATCCCGAATCAGTGCATGCTTGAACTCGTAGGCCTCACCGGCGGTCTGTTCTGAGAACTGCAGCAGCCCGGAAACCAGCAGTGCATCCATCTGTTCGCGCAGCCATGCCTCCGGTTGGCTGGAGACGGCCTCCAGCAGTTCGTAGGTGAAGCTTCTGCCGATGACCGCCGCGATGCTGGCCAGGCTGCGGGCCGGCCCGAGTCGATCGAGGCGGGCGGCCAGGGAGTCGTGCAGCGTTTCCGGGATGAGGTCGCTGCCATCACCGCCATCACCGCCGCTGGGGCCGTTCGCCCGCAGCTGCTCCAGCATCGATTTCGTCGTTTCTTCCACGAACAGGGGAATCCCATCGCAGCGTTCGACGATGCGCCGGGTCAGTTGGGGAGAAAGGGCTTCATCGGGGTTCAGGCAGGAGCAGATCAGTTCGGAGGCCGTACGGTCCAGTCGCTTGAGGTGGAGATGGGCGCAGTTGTCGCCCGGCGGCCAGGGGGCCTGGAATTCGGGTCTCGCCGTGGCCAGGACCATCAAGGGGTGCTGATGGGCTGTGCTGATCAGACGATCAAGCAGCTCCAGGGTTGTGGGATCGATCCAGTGCAGATCCTCCACGACGATCAGGCTCGGCTGACCATCGCTCCAGGCCTGGACCATCGCCAGCAGGGTGTCGAGTCGGATCTGGCGTTTCTTCTCGGGGGTAAGCCCGTCCAGCGCTGATTGATGGCCTCCGCGCAGGCCGATGAGATCGGCCAGCACCTCCAGGCTGCTGGCTTCGGTGGCGCCATAGCGCTCCATCATGCGGGCCAGCTTCTGCTGGCGGCTGCCATCGGCTTCGCCCTTCTCGAAGCCGGCGGTCTTTTTGATCTGCTCGGCGATGGGATGCAGGGTGCTTTCCCTGGTGTTCGGGCCGCAGTACCAACTCATCTGGCGATGGCCCTGCTCCAGCAGGGAGCGCTTCAGTTCACCGACGAGATGGGATTTGCCGATCCCGGCTTCCCCCTGCAGCAGCACCAGCTGGCCCTGCCCTCGAGAGGCGGATTGCCAGGCCTTGAGCAGCAGCTCCATCTCCTGCTGCCGGCCGATCAGCGGCAGATCGCTCGTTTTCCAGCGGGCCTGGGAACGGCAGGAGACATCCGTTTCCTCCAGCACCGCATAGACGGGCATGGCCTGATGGAAGCCTTTCAGTTCCTTGGCACCAAGACTCTGGTGATGGAACAACTCCCGTGTGATCCGATGCGTGCTCTCCGACACCAGGATCTGGTCGGGCCCCGCTTCCGATTGCAGCCTGGCGGCCAGATTCGGGGTTTTCCCCATCATCAGCCCGGCCTTGTGGGGCGTCTCGATGTCCCGGATGCTGGTGGCCACCACGGAACCTGTGGCGATGCCGATGCGGCAGCGCAGGGGCTCGGCGGTGGGCGACGGGAGCCGCCGGATCGCGTCCCGCAGCCGCAGGCCGGCTCTGACGGCATTGGGAGCGGCTTCTTCGGAAGCATCCGGATAGCCGAAGTACGCCAGAATACCATCACCCAGATACTGGGCCATGTAGCCACTATGTGAGGACACAATGTCATCACAAATGGCATAATAGGACTCGACCAGCTCCATCAGCTCCTCGGGGTCGAGTTGCTCCGCCATGGTTGTGGAGTTGACGAGGTCACAGAACAGCACCGTGACCTGACGCCGCTCCGGCGGACGCTTGACAGGTTTCACGCTTGTGGCCATCGCTGGTTCATCGCCGATTCATTGAAGATTCGTCGTCGTGCCCGGGCCTGCGGCCAACGTTGAAACGTGGCGATTGCTGGGGGTGAGCTTAGCCGTCGTGAACATTTTCCGTGGGCGTTCTGTCTTTTCCGGCCACCCCGAATCCGGCGTCACCGCAGGCGCATCAGGGTTCCAGCAGACCCCGCCGCTGCAGCGGTTCGAGATTCGCCAGTCGCAGCCCCTCCGCCGTCTCGACGACGGTTCCCCTTGCGCGCAGCTGGGTGAGGATCCGGGAGGTGGTGCCCCGGGCCAGGCCGGCGATGGTGGCGATCTCCGCCTGCTTCAGGTCGGGAATCGGAGCGAGCGGATCCTTGCCGTAGCCGTTGCAGAGCGCGAGTTCCAGCAGGGTGGCCAGAACGCGGGTGGAGGCATCCTCGCCCCGCAGGCTGAAGCGCCGCCCCAGGCAGAGCAGTCGTCGTGCCTGCAGCCGGGCCATCTCCAGGGCGAAGTCCGTTGAACGATCCAGTTCGTCCTGAACCGTGTTCCAGCGCAGTTTCACAACCTCGAGCGGGGTGAGAGCCACCACATCGGCGGACCGCCGGCTGTTCCCGAGCAGCATCGCCAGCTCCCCGAACATTTCCCCGGCGCCCATCAGCGCGATCACCACCTCCTCCCCCTGCAGGGTGAGGTGTCGGACCTTCACCACCCCCGAGCGGATCAGGAACATTCCGTCGTTCCAGTCCCCCTCGAAGACCAGCTGATGCTGGGCGGGCACCAGCAGGGTCCTGTGCTCGCTGAGAAGGCTCTCCAGCTGCCTGATCTCCAGTCCCGCGAACAGTGGGAAGGACCGCAACTCTCCGGCCTCGAAGTCCCCCATCACCCTCCGACGGCCAGGCCACAATCCCATGGTTTCCCTGGCTTGTCATCCAGGTGACAGCTGGGTGTCACCGATCTCCCGGCTGGCGGCGACCGGGAACAACGCACGTCGGCCGTGTTCCCCGGACAGTGACGCCATTGCATGGGCTCGCCTGCCATGACGTCCCTCGTCCTCCCTGCTCGGCGTCGGTGGCCCGCGCCCGCCGGGACGCCTGGGTGGGTCGGGTGCAGCTGGCCGGAGCTGCTCGCCCTGGCGGTCGCCGGGTTGTCGGGCCAGGTCACCCCGTTGTCGCTGCTGCTGTCGTCCCTGATCCGGCTGGGCTGGTGCTCGGCCGAGCTTCTCCACGGGGCCGGCCATGGGCTGCTGCGGGCCATGGTCGACGGCGACGGCGCCGCCCTGGCCGTGGTTCACCTCCTGGAGCATCGCTCCCCCGGGGAGGTTCTTCGGACCCTGGCGCCCCTGGGGCCGATCGGTCCGGCCGACGGCAGGGGGCGATCGCTGCCCTGGGTGGCGGTCGGGGACCCGACCCCCTGGCGGGTGCGCCTCAAGGCCGGCGGCGGTCTGCTGTTCAACCTGCTGGCCCTCGCCCTGGCCTGGAGCGCCCTGCTGGCCTTTCCCGCCGAAGGCTCCGCCCCGGTCCAGGCCCTGCTGGTCAGTGTGGCGGCGGCCAACGGCACGCTGCTGCTGGCCTCACGCTCCGACTGGCAGGCGATCGGGAGCGGCCGGGCGGCCCGCTTCCACTGTGGCCATTTCGGCTTTATCAGTGCGGCCGATCCGTCGCCGCGGGGCGAGCTGCTCTCGCCGCCCGCGATCGATCGCTTCCGGGCCATGGGCCTGGAGATGGAAACCCGGGGAGCGCCCGCGGGTGCCGGTCTGGTGCTGGTCCGGGATCGGAAGGGCCGGATCGGCTTCGTCGGCCAGGGGATGGTCAACGGCAAGCGCGGCCACCTGACCCGATCGCTGGAGCGCGGCCTTCGGCGTGCCGGCCACCGGGCCCTGCGGACGGGCCGTCGAACGTTGCCGTCCGGGCTGATCGCCGCCTGGCATTACGGCTCCGGCTCCAGCGGCGCACCCGGCAGCCCGGCGTCCCACTGGCCCCAATGGTCACCGCCGCAGCGGCGCCGTCTCTGGACCCGGTGGCAGGGACGCTGGCTGAGTGACTGGCAGCCGGTGGAGCACCGCATCGCCCTCGACGGCGACTTCAACGGCTTCACCCTGTTCGGCACCGAGGCGGACGTCAACGAACTGGGGGCCTGGCTGGCTGTCGCCCTCCGTTGCCGCCATCCGGCTCCCGGCGCTGCGCCGACGATCGCCGGTCTGATGGACCTGCTGATCTGCAAGGGCGACTGGTTCGCCGCCGTGCGGCTGGCTTCCCTGCGGCTTCTGGCGGAACCCGCCACCGCCCCTGCCACCGAAGCGTTCGCGCCCTGGGCCACCCGCTTCGAAGCCGCCTTCCAGGATCAGATCGCCGCCCGCCCCGACGCCTGCCTTGATCACCCCGAGGTGCTCGAGGACTTGACCCTGCGGATCCAGCAGCGCCTGAAGGCCGATCCCCGGCTGCGGCGGTACAGCTCCACGCGGACGCAACGATGGATCCGCGCGGCCATCGGCGCGTTCCTGCACAACGATCCCTTCGCCGCGGCCCGCCAGTTCATCGCCTGCGGTCGGGGCCGCTTCGGACTGGTCGTGATCTCCTCGACCTGGCCCGACCGGCTTGTGCTCTGCAGCCAGGGGCAGTCGATCAGCATCGGTTTCGATGGACCTGGCGCCACGGCCCTCTACGCCTCCGAACCGGCAGCGGTGGAGGCGGTGCTGGCGGGCCGGCCCGGCTGCCACCGCATCGATCTGGACCCCATCGCCGGCGAGATCGCCGTTCTGTCCGCCAGCGACCTCACCATCCACTCGCGGCTGCAGGAGCGTGAACTGACTCTCGAGGAGATCCGCCGCCGCCGCCGTCTGCCCAACGAAGGCATCGGATCCGCGCCGCCCGCCTCCAGGCTCGGCCGTCAGCACCTCGACCCGGTCGGCGCGGACCTTGCGGCCATTCCCGGCCTGCTGTCCAGGATTCAGGACGACTGGATCAATCCCCGCTCGGCCAATCGCGCCAGCGCCAAGGCCCTGGCCGGGTTGCTCATCGCCACGGCGACGCGCCTGAGCGACAAGCAGGCGTCGCTCGCCCGTGAGGGGCTGGATCCGGCCCTGGCACGGTCCAGCCATGTGGACCTCCTGGTCACGGGCCTCGAGGACAACCTCTGGCTGGGCGGCCATTTCGCACGGGATCTGGAGGGGCTCATGCCCATGCTCAACGTGAGGACACTGTCCGCCGGCTCCGTGCTCCAGCAGCTGCACCGCGACCCGTCGTCCCTGAATCTGTCCCGCGAGTCGATCGTGCTGGTGCTCAGCGATTCCGGCCAGAGCGCCCCCTGCCGGCAGGTGCTGGACGCCTGTGATCGGCTGGTGCATGAGGCCGTGATCCAGGACGTCTTCCAGGTCGTGGGCGATCCGACCGGTCTTCCAGGGTCTCCATCGCAGGCCCCCGACGGCACCGAAGCCTCCGACGACCCCGACCGGGCCCGCGGCCATCGCCTGTTCACCACGGCCGCGGGACGCCACACCTCCGAGGCGGCCACCGCCACGGTGGCGGCCATGCACCAGACCCTCACCGAGCTGCTGTTCTGCCTCTGCCGCCAGATCCAGCAGGCCTTCCCGGAGCAGCGGCCCCTGGGGCTGCGACCCGAGGCCCTGCTGGCGCTGGAGACGATGGAGGACCAGCTTCTGGTCAACGATGTCCGCGAGATCATCGGTGCCGACGAAGGGGGGCAGCCCCACACCAGCGCCGTCTCCCGCCGGCTGGTGCAGGCGGGGCGGCAATGGGCCTGGCATGTCCTGGAGACCCCGACCGCCTGGCTGATCCACGCGCTCTATGTCCTTGGCAGCCTGGGATGGGGGATGCCGCTGTTCCGGGGCTTCACCCTGGCCCTGCTGCCGTTGGCCGGCCTCGCCGAAGGGCAGGGAATGGGTGCCCTGCTGCTGGCCCTGAGCCTGCCCGCCGATGTGGCCCTCTACGTCCTGGGTCCCTGGTTCTGGACCCTGGGTCTGAGGGTCCTGCAGGGGCGCCAGCCCCTGGCCCGTACCGGCCGGCGCACCCTGGTGATCGGCGAGGCGGAGGGGCTGCACCAGTTGCTCAGCAGCTACGTCAGCAAGCTCTTCGCCCTGAGCTATGGCCTCACGGCCCTCGATGTGCATGGCGCCGATCCCACCGATTCCCTGCTTCACGGCTATGCCCATCGCCTGGTGCGCGGCACCCTGCTGTTCCTGGGCGTCCCGGACGGCCGCTGCAGCCAGAGGCAGCGCGCCCACGCCGATGCGGTGATCGAGGCGGCCCGGCAGGCCGATGGTCTCCGCCATCTCGGCGCCGGCCCGGACATCGTTGCCCTGAGTTCCGATCCCTGCATCACCGCCGAGCGCTTTCACGCGGCCCTGGTGATCCCCAGCCCGATCCATGGGGGCTGCGGTAACGGCATCCGCCTCCCCAGCGACGACGGGATCGAAGCGATCCGGGAGTCCCGCTTCGGATCCCTCCGGCGACTGCTGGCGGCCTATGTGTTCTTCCATGCCATGGCCCGCCGGGTGGCCATGTTCCCGGGGCTGGGCTTCGACTGGTGGAGCTCCCAGAGCCGCCGGACGCCGCTGGCGGCCCCCCCGCCGATGGCCGGCGCGGCGGGCCGGTGCATCAGCCCGGCCGCTGATGGCGCAGGAGCGTCTTCAGGGCCTGGCCTTCGGCCTGTCATCGCGATGACAGCCAGCCACCATCAACAGGACGGGATCGGGTGATCACGGGTCCAGGTCTTTTGGATCGGCCTCGACACACTCAGGGGGCCCTTCACGGACAGGTGCATGACGGCAGGTGGCATCAGAACGCGCTTCTGGATTGACATGAGCCTGGAGTGTGTTCGCCGGGACCACACGAATTCCCTGTCCTCCGGTGACCAGAGGGGCCCCTTTCTCACGGCGCGGGCCCTCGGGATGGCCCTGGCCGCACTCCATGACGTCCGGTCCATCGTCGCGGGCTCCGCCACGAAGCTGCTCAGCCTTCCCATCCCCGCCGGCCTGTTCCCGCTTCCCAGCCCGAAGGAGAGGGATCTGGCCGCCGCGGCCGCCTGCCACCAGGTGCTCCGGCTTCGCTATCCCAACCAGGCCTCCATGCTGGAGCCGGCCTGGCACAACTGGCTCGACTACTTCGAGATGGGCCCTGCCAGGACGCCGGTGGAGATGGTCGGCAGGGCCTACGGCACGGCCGTCCACCAGTTCGGCAAGGACGATTGGAGCCATGCGCGCGCCGCGTACACGCCCGACGGCACGCCCTACAACCACAAGGCGCCACCCACCCAGCCGACCCAGGGGTTTCTCGGTGGCGTCTGGGGACATTCCATGCCACTGGCCGCGGCCCGGGTGATGGACTTCCCACCGCCCCCCGGTCGCCTCGACGCCGACACCGTCACCCCCACCCAGCACTACCGCGATGACTTCGGAAGGGTCGCCGCCAAGGGTGAGATCAACCGTGCCCCGGGCGACCCGACCTTCCGGACCCTGGCCGAAGAAGTCATCGGCATCGCCTGGGGTTACGACGGCCCCCAGGAGCTCGGAACCCCACCCCGCCTCTACCTGCAGGTGGTGCTGACGGTGCTGGATTCCATCGAGGAACGCAATCCCGGCCAGCTTGAGGAGCTGGACGAACTGGGCGTCATCGCCGGCGCGGCCGTGGCCATGGCCGATGCGGGCATCGATGCCTGGCACTACAAGTACGCCCCCAGCCACATGATGTGGCGACCGGCGGTGGGGATCCGCGAGGCCGTGGCGGGGAACGGGATCCCCGACCCCGACTGGCTGCCCCTGGGACGTCCGGACACCAACGGCGCCGGTACGGGGTTGACGCCGGATTTTCCCGCCTACCCCTCCGGCCATGCCACCTTCGGCGCGGCGGCCTTTCAGCTGCTGCGGCTGTTTCTGGTCGCCAGGGGTGTCAGCAGCTTCGATCCAACCGGCAGCGGCCTGGATGATGTGCGCTTCGAGTTCGTCTCCGACGAGTTTGATGGTCGCAACAGGGATCCCCGCAACCAGCGGCCGCGGGATCTGTTCACCCTCAGTTACGACAGCCTGTGGCAGGCGATGGTGGATAACTCGCTGAGCCGGGTCTACCTGGGTGTGCACTGGCAATTCGATGGCATCACCACCCGCCGTCCGGGCACTGACGAGGATGTCTTCGGTGTTCCTGCCACGCCCCGGGAGCTGGGCCACACCGGTGGCGTTTGGCTTGGTGCCAAGATCGCCAATCAGATCGCCCAGAAGCTGAACATCCCGATCGCCACGATCGCGGCCTCCGCGATCCTCTGAAGTCCCCCGGGCGCTGGAAGGCGGCCACCGGGCCGCTGCAACCCTCAGACCTTCGGCGTTCTGGACAGATAATCCTCCTGAAGGATGTACATGCGTTTGACATCCCGATACTGGCCTTCGATGAAGAATTCGCCCACCAGATGGCCCTCTTCGACGAAGCCGCACTGCTGGTAGAGGTGCAGGGCCTTTTCGTTGTCGACGGCCACCGAAAGGTAGATCTTGTGCAGATTCAGGATCGTGAAGGAGTAGTCGAGGGCTTTGTGGATGCAGAACCGGGCGAAACCCTTGCCCTGGTGCTCAGGGGCGATGATGATCTGGAATTCAGCCCGGCGGTGGATGTAGTCGATCTCGATCAGCTCCACCAGACCGATCAGTTCCTTGGCCCCGTTCTCCACGCCCCCATTCTCCACGCCCCGCTTCTCGACCACGAAGCGACGCTCGGCATTGTCGTGGATGTGGCGGTTGTAGAGATCCTCCAGCTCGTCGAACGACTCGTAGGGTTCTTCGAACCAGTAGGACATCACGCTGCGGTTGTTCACCTGGTCGTGGATGAACCGCAGATCGCCCCGCTCCAGGGCCCTCAGGGCCAGCTCCGCTCCCGCCACCGGATTCCAGATCGTCCTGCACAGACGGTAGGGCTGCGCTGCAGGATGGCAGTCGCAGCGATCTGAGCTCCGCCGCCGTGACCAGCCCCTCCCCAGGCGAGAGCCCGTCCGTTCCCCCCTGCCCCCGGGCCCGGCCGGAGGTGGAGACCCTCACGGCCTACAGCGCCCCCCTGGAGGGGCGCCGCGGTCTGCTGCGGCTCGATTTCAACGAGAACACCGTGGGGCCCAGCCCCCGGGTGGTGGAGGCGATCCGCGCCATTCCCGCCGATCACTACGCCATCTATCCGGAGTACGACGGCCTGCGGGAGGCGGTGGTGCGCTCGCTGGGGGGCGGGGGCCTCACTCCGGCGCATGTCGGGGTCTTCAACGGCGTGGACGCGGCCATCCATGCCGCCTTCCAGGCTTTCGGCTCGCCCGGTGACCGGCTGCTCACCACCAGCCCCACCTTCGGCTACTACACCCCCTGTGCCCGCATGCAGGGCATGGCGATCGAGGCGATTCCCTACCAACTGCCGGATTTCGGCTTCCCGCTCGCGGCGGTCCGGGCGGCCCTGGAGGCCCCGGAAGCGGCGGCGGGCGCCCCACGGATTCTGCTGATCTGCAACCCGAACAACCCCACCGGCACCCGGCTGGCGCCCGGGCGGATCCTGGAGCTGGCGGCGGCGGCGCCGGACACCCTGGTGGTGGTGGATGAGCTCTATGAGGCCTTCACCGGCGACAGTGTGCTGCCGGTGGTCGATTTCGCGGCGGCCCCCAACCTGCTGGTGCTGCGCTCCCTGGCCAAGACGGCCGGGCTGGCGGGTCTGCGCATCGGCTTCGCCATCGGCGCGCCGGCGCTGGTCGAGCGGGTGGGCCGGGTCTGCGGGCCGTACGACGTCAACAGCTTCGCGGTCACCGCCGCCCATGCCGCCCTGGCCGACCAGGCCTATGTGGACGCCTACGTGGCCGAGGTGCTGCGCGCCCGCGACCGGCTCCTGAGCCAGCTGCGCCAGGCCGGTGTGCGTCACCATGCCGCCGGCGGCAACTACCTGCTGCTCTGGCCCCACCGTTCCGCCGAAGCGGTGGAGGCCGACCTGCGCCAGGCCGGCATCCTGGTGCGCTCCATGGCCGGCAAGCCGCTGATCGACGGCTCCCTGCGGGTCAGCCTCGGGACCGGCGAACAGATGGACCGCTTCTGGCAGGCCTACCGCCGGATCGACGGGCTGGGGTGAGGCGCGAGCGCCGCGGCCGGCCTCAGCGCATCACCTCCACCACCACCCCATCCCCGAGGGGCGGCACCACCGAGATGGTGCGGCCGCTGCGGCGCACGGTGGCCCCCACCATCGCCTTCAGGAACGGCTCCACCGACCCCTGGTCGCAGCCGGCCGGGGGCGTCCCGGTGGTGTACTGCACCGGGATCACCCGACGGGCCTGCAGCTCCCGGGCCACCTCGGCCGCCTCCTGGCCGGTGTAGACC
>NZ_JAYGIA010000074.1:0-32418 GCF_034931165.1 Synechococcus sp. BA-124 BA4
AGCCCGCACAGGCCTGAGCGGAGGCGGCGGCAGCCTGAACCGCGGCAACAGCCGCCCCAGCGGCGGCTGGAGCAACAGGGTGTCGTCACCCTCGGCGCGGCCATCGATCCAGCGGCCATCCGGCTCGAACTCCCTCGGCCGTGGTGACATCAATCGTGGCGGCAACCGGAATCTCAACCTGGACAGCAACAGATCCATCAACCGCGATGTCAACCGGAACATCAATCGCGATGTCAACCGGACTGTGAATCGCGATGTCAACCGGAACATCAACCGCGATATCAACCGGAATGTCAACCGAAACGTGAACTGGGACACGAATCGGCGTGTCAACATCAACAATGTCAATGTGAACGCCGGCTGGGCTCGTCCGGGCTGGGGTGTGGCACGGCCTTGGAATGCGGGCTGGTACGGCGGCTGGTCCTCTCCCACCTGGGGATGGTGGGGGGCAAGAGCCGCGACATGGGGGGTGGCCTCCCTGGCTACGGCAGCCGTCATCAACAACGCTGTCGACAACGCCCTGAGCAGTAACAGCACCTACATCGTGGTTCCCAACACCGATTACCAGCTGCTCTACGGCTCGGTACAACCCTCCGGCTCCCAGGGGGTCAGCTTCGCCGTCACCGCCGATGGCAGCACCTACCAGCTCTCGGCCGATTGCAACCGGGGCCTGCTGGATGGCCGTGAACCGAGCAGCTCCGCCGAAGCAGAGCTGCTCAATGCAGCCTGTCAGGTGGCCTTCGGCTCTGTCTGAGCCCCTCGGCTCGGCTACGTCTGATACGGCCACGCCGTGGGGCAGGGCCTGATGCAGGCTCACCCCGGCGTGACCACCGCATCGACGCTGGGACCCACCTCGATCGCGTCCTGCACGGCGTTCTCGATCACGGCAGAGGTGAGGCCTCCGAAGGCATCACCACGAATACTATGGCGACCGATATTACAAAAAAGTGCCCCTTCTGTCGGACGACACAACTCAAGCGGGAGATATCTGGCATTATCTGACAAAGAAGATCAACCGCTGATACGGGATCGAAAGCGTGAGCCCCGCCAGAGATGCCACCAGGAAAGGCGGGCCCACAAGCCATGACCATCCGGAGCCGAACAATGGCTTAATCCCCTACCAGGGGCCTCAGGAACCGCGAAGATGATCAAGGCTTAAGGTAGGTTACTTGCAAGATGAGCTAGAACCGTGGCAAAAGCTCATCATCATTATTGAATGAAGCCATAGGATCTAGATTCTGAAGATCATGCTGATCAGAGTTCTGGATCTGGCAGGGAGGCCCCAATCCGCTCCGCCAGCAGCAGGCAGGCGTCCATCTCGGCCCAGAGCAATTCCCGCCGCTGGGAATCGACGGCATAGGAACGCCGGTGCAGATCCCTGCCCAGATAGCGCAGAGCATCACGGATCCATCGCCAGTCGTCGTGGCTGCAGTCGGGCGGTTGCGGCACGGTGTCATCCAAGGAGGCCGATTGAGCCAGGGGTTCAGCCATGCGCCATGGGATGGATCCAGCCAGCGACTGTACCGTTGAGATTCCAGCGAGCATGCAGTCATGGGGAGCCCAGCAATCGCGCGGCAAGGGTTCCGCTGGATCACGGCTTCGTCTCTGGGACTGGCAGGGCTTCTGCTGGGAGTCCGCGCCATGGCCGCGCCCTTCAGCTACGACCCCGTGTCCTTCACCAGCTTTGCCAACAGCCGCATGAAAGCCCTGGGCAAGGATGTGGTCTTCCGCAACCTGGCTCTGTGCCGGCGTGATGGGTCGAGTGGCTATCGATGCCTGGAGGGAGACGTGCTCCGGAGAGAAGCCGGCCAGCCTGGGCGCGAACTCTGCAGACTGCGCTCAGTGGGCTATCACCCAGCCACACGAAACATCAACTACCTGACCAAGGATTGCGTCCGCAAAACAGATCAGCAACGGCTGCGTGAGCAGTCTGAAAAGCTATTGCGCAAGGGGCTCGACGCACTGGAGAACCTCAATCCATGACCAGCTGATCGCTCCGCCTGGATCAGACCCGCCACAACGGCCGAGCGGATCAGTGAACTATGGGTCGCCTGAGATTCGAACTCAGGACCAATCGGTTAAAAGCCGAGTGCTCTACCGCTGAGCTAGCGACCCGCCCTGGAGGGCTGCCCTCGCGGGCACCCCTGGAACGTATCACCCAGGGGGCACCTCCTCCAAGGGAGCATGGACGGGTCATCAGGGGGCGCTGATCCCCCGGTTTCCCCCAGACCGCCATGTCCTCCTTCAGCTGGCCCGAACCCAGCGTTCACCCGGAAGCCTGGGTGGCCCCCTCAGCGGTGCTGATCGGGGATGTGAGCCTCGACGCCGGGGCGAGCCTCTGGCCGATGGCTGTGGCCCGGGGTGACCTCTGCAGCATTCAGATCGGAGCCAACAGCAACGTCCAGGACGGGGCCGTGCTGCACGGGGATCCAGGCCAACCGGTGCTGATCGGAGCAGGGGTCACCGTCGGCCACCGGGCTGTTGTCCATGGCGCCACCCTGGGAGACGGCTGTCTGATCGGCATCGGCGCCATCGTTCTCAATGGGGTGCGGGTCGGGGAAGGGGCCCTGGTGGCCGCAGGGGCTGTGGTGACCAGAGACGTTCCGGCCCGCACCCTGGTGGCGGGCATCCCGGCGCAGGCCAGGCGCAGCCTGAGCGAGCTCGAGGCCGCCGAACAGCTCCAGCACGCCATGCGTTACAGCCAGCTGGCCGCCGCCCATGCCGGCCGCGGGACCTGAATGCTGCGATTTGGATCAACCGCCTGGGAGCGCTTCTGGGGCGGCAGCGGATGTCCGTAAGATCGCTCCACGATGATTCTCCCTCGATGGACGCTCGGCTGCTGCTGGTTACCGCCCCGATCCTGCTCGCCGTGGCCTGGGCCGTGTTCAACATCGGCCGTGCGGCTGTCGGTCAGCTTCAACTGATGCTCAAGCGGTCCCGCGCCTGATGGTTCTGGTGATCGGTGCCGGGCTCGCCGGCACCGAAGCGGCCTGGCAGATCGCCCAGGCAGGCCTGCCGGTGAGGCTGGTGGAGATGCGGCCCGTGCGGCGCTCTCCCGCTCACCACAGCGCCGAATTTGCTGAACTTGTCTGCAGCAACAGTTTCGGTGCCCTCTCCAGTGATCGGGCCGCCGGGCTGCTGCAGGAGGAGCTCCGTCGGCTGGGTTCACTCGTGATCAGCACAGCCGACGGCCATGCGGTTCCGGCCGGCGGCGCCCTGGCGGTGGATCGCGGCCGCTTCAGCGCTGATCTCACCCGCACCCTTGAAACCCATCCCCTGATCCAGGTGGAACGGACCGAGCAGCTGCGGCTGCCCGAACCAGGGGAGATCACCGTGCTGGCCACCGGCCCCCTCACCAGTGACTCCCTGGCCGAGGATCTGCGCCGTTTCACCGGCCGCGACGACTGCCATTTCTTCGACGCGGCCAGCCCGATCGTGGCGGGCGAGAGCATCGACATGGAGGTGGCCTTCCGCGCCAGCCGCTACGACAAGGGCGACGCCGACTACATCAACTGCCCCATGAACCGGGAGCAGTACGACCGCTTCCGGCAGGCCCTGCTGACAGCCGAGCAGGCCGAACTCAAGGATTTCGATCAGGAACGCGCCAGCTTCTTCGAGGGCTGCCTGCCGATCGAGGAGCTGGCCCGTCGCGGCGACGACACCATGCGCTACGGACCGCTCAAACCCATCGGCCTCTGGGATCCGCGCTGGGGCGACCTCCACGACCGCGACGTGCGCCGCGCCAGACGGGCCCATGCCGTGGTGCAGCTGCGCCAGGAAGACCGCGACGGACGCCTTTGGAACCTGGTGGGCTTCCAGACCAACCTGAAATGGGGGGAGCAGCAACGTGTGCTGCGGCTGATCCCAGGCCTGGAGAACGCCGAGTTCGTGCGCTTCGGGGTGATGCATCGCAACACCTTCCTCGAGGCCCCGCAGCTGCTGGATCCCACCCTGCAGTTCAGGCAGCGGCCCAGTCTGCTGGCAGCAGGGCAGATCACCGGCACCGAGGGGTATGCCGCCGCTGTGGCCGGCGGCTGGCTGGCGGGCACCAACGCCGCCCGCCTCGCCCATGGCCAGAGTCCGATTGACCTGCCGCCCACCACCATGATCGGAGCCCTCACCCACTTCATCGCCGAAGCTCCCAGCGCAAGGTTCCAGCCGATGCCCCCCAACTTCGGTCTAATGCCCGAGCTGAACGTGCGGGTGCGGGAGAAGCGGGCCCGCTACGGCGCCTACCGCGATCGCTCCCTGGCCGATCTGGACCCGTTCAGGCCCTCAGTTCGCAGTGCTGAGCTGACCTTTGCCTAGGGTCGAGCCTGCCAGCCGGCCCACCCCCGTGAGCGTCCTCTCCAGCCCCGACAGCTCGGCCACCACCAGCGGAGCCGATCCCCATGGCTGGGACGCGCTCGTGATCGGCTCCGGAATCGGCGGCCTGGTGACGGCCACCCAGCTGGCCGCCAAGGGGGCGAAGGTGCTGGTGCTGGAGCGCTACCTGATCCCCGGCGGCAGTGGCGGCAGTTTCGAGCGCCAGGGCTACACCTTCGACGTGGGCGCCTCGATGATCTTCGGCTTCGGCGAGAAGGGTCACACCAACCTGCTCACCCGCGCCCTGGCCGACGTGGGCGAACGACAGGAAACCATCCCCGACCCGGCCCAGCTCGAGTACCACCTCCCCGGCGGTCTGACCGTGGCGGTGGATCGCGACTACGACACCTTCATCGAGCGGCTCTCGGCCTGCTTCCCCCATGAAGCGGCCGGCATCCGCCGCTTCTACGACACCTGCTGGAGCGTCTTCCGCTGTCTCGACGCGATGCCGCTGCTCTCACTCGAGGATCCGGCCTACCTGGCGAAGGTGTTTGTGCGCGCACCGCTGGCCTGCCTCGGCCTGGCCCGCTGGCTGCCGGTGAATGTGGGCGATGTGGCCCGCCGGCACATCAGGGATCCGGCGCTGCTGAAATTCATCGACATGGAGTGCTTCTGCTGGTCGGTGATGCCAGCGGACCGAACGCCGATGATCAATGCCGGCATGGTCTTCTCCGACCGTCATGCCGGCGGGATCAACTACCCCCGCGGCGGGGTGGGCTCGATTGCGCGCCATCTGGTGAGGGGTCTGGAGCGACACGGCGGCGCGATCCGCTACCGCTCCCGGGTCACCCGTGTGCTGATCGAGGGCGGCAAAGCCGTGGGGGTGGAGCTGGCGGGTGGTGAAACGATCCGGGCCCGACGGGTGATCTCCAACGCCACCCGCTGGGACACCTTCGGCGGGCTGGTGGAGGAGGCCCAGGTGCCGGCCGCCGAGCACACCTGGCGGCGGCGTTACAAGGCCTCGCCCTCGTTCCTGTCCCTGCATCTGGGAGTGAACGCTGAGGTGATCCCCGCAGGCAGCCACTGCCACCACCTGCTGCTGGAGGACTGGAGCGCGATGGAGGCGGAGCAGGGCACGATCTTCGTCTCGATTCCAACCCTGCTCGATCCGGCGCTGGCACCGCAGGGGAAGCACATCGTCCATGCCTTCACTCCCTCGAACCTGGAGGCCTGGCAGGGGCTCTCCCCCAGCGACTACCGGACGCAGAAACAGGCGGCAGCCGATCGCCTGATCCTCCGGCTCGAGCAGATCCTGCCCGGCCTGGGGGCAGCGATCAGCCATCGGGAAGTGGGCACTCCCCGCAGCCACCGGCGCTTCCTCGGGCGTCACCAGGGCAGCTATGGACCGGTGCCGGCCCTGCGCCTGCCGGGGCTGCTGCCGATGCCCTTCAACCGCAGCGGGATCCCCGGGCTCTATCTGGTGGGTGATTCCTGCTTTCCCGGCCAGGGGCTGAACGCAGTGGCGTTCAGTGGCTTCGCCTGCGCCCACCGGGTGGGTGCCGATCTGGGCCTCAACCCCTGGGCCCTGCCGGCGTGAGCCGTCCTGAAGGGCCCGTAACGCCGGCTGAGCCGGAAACCCGACCCCGCCACGCTCGCGCCCCCTCAGGCCCGCTCCATAGGGTGAGCGCCATTGATGTCGATGTCGTCATGGGCCCCGTCCCCACCCCCAACCACGAGGATCTGGCCCGCTACCTGGAGCAGAACGACGCTCTCAGCAAGCCCTGGCTGATGCTGCAGCTGCGCATGAGCCGGCTCAGGGAAGAGAAGGAGTCCCTCGGTGCCGATGAATACCTGCGCCGGGTGCAGGACGCCCACAACGACCTGATGCGTCTGGGAACCTTCTGGCGGGGCCGCGAAGCCGAACTGTTCGGCCACAGCTGATCCCTCCATGGTCTCCAACCCGCCAGGAGAGCCCCCGCATCAGCCCCAGACCTACCCGGTGGCTCCGCTGATTCGCTTCACCCTGCTGGGGCTGTATCTCGCCCTGGTGCTGCCCCTGCCGCTGCTGGCCACACCACCGTTGCGGCCGTTGGTCACGGCCGCCCTGCCGCTGGGCTTCATGCTGATGGTCGCTCTGCTCAGCGAGCGGGTCAGGCTTGATCGCGACGGCATCACGGTCGGCCATCCTCCCTGGTGCGCCTGGCTGCTGCGCCGGGGGTGGCAGCTGCCCTGGAGTCAGCTGGAGTCTTTGACCAGCCTGGCCACGAGCCAGGGAGGGCGGGTCCATTACCTGCGCTGCCGCGATGGCCGCCGCCTGCTGCTGCCCCAGCGGGTGGACCGCTTCCCCGCCTTCCTGCTGCAGGTGCAACGCACCAGCGGTCTGGATCTCTCGGCCGTGGGCAGGATCTCCCCAGCCTGGACCTACTGGGCTCTGGCCGGTCTCTCACTGGCCATGCTGGTGGGGGAGCTGGTGGTGATCACCACCCTGACCATGACCTCTGTCCCCAGTCCGGTCTGAAGCGAGCAGGACGTCAGCTGGCTCCGGCAGCCTGGGTTCGCACCCCACCGGCCGGGCTGAGCGAGGGTTCAGAGGCTTCCGGGAGGGTTTCGAGGCTGAAGCGGTAGCCCTGCTGGCGCACGGTTTCGATGCCACCTCCTTCGCCAAGACCGGCCAGCTCGAGCTTGCGGCGCAGGGTGAGCACCTGGGTGTCGACGGAGCGGGGTCCGCCGCTGAACGGGGGCCAGGCCATGCGCAGCAGCTCCTGGCGGCTGCGCACCATGCCCGGAGGCATCAGCAGGGCACAGAGCAAAGCGAATTCCCTTGGACTGAGCTCCACGGGTTGATCGCGCAGGGTCACCTGGCGCAGCAGCAGGTGCACTTCCAGCGGACCGACGCAGACGCGCTCCTGCAGGCCGCTGCCGCTGCGGCGCAGCAGGCTGCGGCAGCGGGCCGCCAGCTCCTCCAGACCGAAGGGCTTGCGCAGCACATCGTCGGCACCGGCATCGAGAAGAGACACCACAGGATCAGCGCCGCTGCGGGCCGTGAGCACCATCACCGGGCAGCGCAGATGGGCCGCCAGGCGCAGGGCGGTGCTCTCTTCAAGCAGTTCGGCGCTCACCAGCAGATCGGGGGTCTGGTCGTCGCAGAGCTGAAGGGCTTCGGAAGCGGTGGCGACAGCGGCAGCCAGGTAACCGTCCTGACGCAGCCTCTGGGCGAGAACCGTGCGCAGGGTTGGATGGGGGTCGACAACCAGGACACGCTTGAGCATCGCTGACCCACCGGTACGCGGCTCCAGCGTCAGCTTGACGGGAGTGGGATCACTGGAATCCGGCTTTGGTGTGAGCTCCACACGCGGCCACGGGTGAGTCCCTAGGCTACCCGATACACCCCGGGAGCAGTCGGTATCTATCGATGCCACCCCCGCCCAGACAGCCTGTGCCCCCATGACCGCGCTGCAGAATCCGGACGCCATTCGTCACTTTCAGTCGATCTGTGACGCCTGCCAGGACCTGGCCAGCCGCTACCACAGCCCGTCCGAACTCAGGCTCTACGCCGATGGCTATCTGCACGCCCTGCGCCGCAGTTCCGTGCTGCAACCTCTGGATCAGCGCCGCCTCGAAGACCTGATCGACCGCTGGATCATGGACCCTTCCAGCTTCATCGGCCCCGACGGCAACCTCAGCACCCTGTTCGAGAACAGCCGCAACTGAACGGTCGCAGCTGCTCTCTGGGCCGGCGACAGCGGATCGATGCCGGGTGCCCGGGGAGAATTCCTAGCTGGCCAGGGCCACGGTGAGCGTTTCGCGAAGCTCTCCGGAGTTGTACATCTCGATCAGGATGTCGGACCCGCCGATGAACTCACCGTTGACATACACCTGAGGAATGGTGGGCCAGTCCGAATACTCCTTGATGCCCTGGCGGATCTCCTGATCGGAGAGCACATCGAAGGTTTCGAACGGCAGGCCCAGGGAGTTGAGGATCTGAACCACGTTGTTGGAGAACCCGCATTGGGGCATCAGCTTCGAGCCCTTCATGAACACCACGATCGGGCTGCTGCTCAGGAGGCTGTCGATGCGTTGCTTGACGGAGCTGTCCATGGATGCCAGGGATGAAAAGATGGGAAGAGTGAGGAGGAGCGGAAGGATCAACCCACCCCGACGGGTGTTGTGGTCTGCAGCGCCAGAGCGTGGATGGCCTCGCTGGCCAGTTCCCGGCGCAGGGCGGCGTAAACGAGCTGGTGCTGCTTGATCCTCGAAAGACCGGCGAAGGCGGAGGACACCACTTTCACCTGGAGATGGTCGCCACCACCGGTGAGATCCTCGACCTCCACCTCGGCATCAGGGAGGCTGGCGCAGATCGCTTCCTTCACCTGCTCCGATTGCACCATGACCGGGAATCCATCCACACGAAATGGAATCTAGAAGCCGGAGCGCCCAGCTGCCTTACGGAGTGGCCGGAGCGTCGCTCACGGCGGTGTAAGGGATCGTGGCGAAGCCGAGTTCCACCAGGGTCTGGTAGGCGCGACGCCCTTCCTCGCGGGTCGGAGTCATCACCTTCACCACCTCCACCAGAAGGGGCACGGCCACCTCCGGCTGGTTCTGGCGGCGCAGCAGGGCCGCCAGACGCAGGTTGGACTGGGCCAGCAGCTCAAGCGACTCACGGCCCTTCTGGTCCATCTCGCGGGGAATGCGCGCATCGAGGCCACGGAAGGAGCCGCTCAGATCGCGATAGAAGCCGAGCAGCTTCAGGCTGGCATCCCTGGCCTGGTCGTAGTCCTTGCGGGCGGAGGCCAGATCGCCACGGGCCACGGCTGCATCACCCCGGCTGAGGAGATCCCTGACGGCCTGGAGGTTGAAAGTGCCCGCCGAACCCTCGAGCACCTTTGGGGGCTCACCCTGGGCCTGAATGGGCAGGATCGGGGCTAGGGGGAACAGGGTTGCCGCCAGGGCAAGCCCGAGGGCAACGGAGGGCCGGCGCACGGAAGACAACACCGAAAGTTCGTCGGACTCTACGGGGAAGCGAAGGGACGCCCCACAGCGCTGCGGGCCGCTTCTTCAGCTGATTGCATCGCCGCCGCCAGCCGATCGTTCAGGGCATGGACCGCGGCGCGTCCGCCATCCCCCTCCACCGCCAGGGCAGGGGCAAAGGCCAGGGCAGCCCGGCTCCTGCAGCCCGGGGACGCCTGGCTGTAGCCGATCCCCACCGGGACCACCTGCACAGCCACCCCCTGACTGGCGGCCAGGACCGCCAGTCGTCCCAGACCCTGCTGCAAGCGGATCGGTTCATCCTGGCGGCGGATCCGTCCCTCGGGGAACACCACCAACTGCTCCGAAGCGGCCAGCAGGTCGACGGCGTACCGAAGAGAGCTGGTGCCCGGCCGTCCCTGGTCGATCGGGAAGCACCCCAGACGGTCGAGAAACCAGCCCTGGATCCCCCTCATCTCCGTGACGGTGACCATGAAGCGGCAATCGCGGCCACTGATCCGGCGGCCGGCGGCGTAAGGCAGGAGCAGGGCGTCCCAGCGGGCCCGATGGGTGGGGGCCAGCAGCACCGGACCCGCCAGGGGCAGGTGCTCGGATCCCAGCACCTCGATCGAGCTGAAGAACCCCGGCAGGGCCAGGTCCTGGGTCACCAGCATCGCCAGCGGGGACAACACGGGACTGATGCCGCTGCAGACGCGGCTCTCCCGGGCCGCCAGGCTGGAGCGGAGCTTCGGCCCGGTCCTCGGTGGTCCCTCGATCACGTCCGTCGTCTCGGCTGTCACCAGAAGCCGCATCCGCCAATCGCAGCAAACTAGAGGGGGCCGCCGGGCTTCGTTTCCGAGCGCGGGCAGTTGCCTCTGCGGTTGCGAGCGGCCCGATGACGCCCCCTGGAGGGCCGGAGCCGATCCATAGGATCAGGCTCCATCGAGCGCATCCGCCGACCATGGCCAGCCTTGGCGTGAACATCGATCACATCGCCAACGTGCGCCAGGCGCGCCGGGCCCGGGAACCGGATCCGGTCACCCTGGCGCTGCTGGCGGAGCTGGGAGGCGCCGATGGAATCACGGTGCATCTGCGCGAAGACAGGCGCCACATCCAGGAGCGCGACGTGGAGTTGCTGCGGGCCACGGTGCGCAGCCGACTCAACCTGGAGATGGCGGCCACACCTGAGATGGAGGCGATCGCCCTGCGGATCCGCCCGGACATGGTGACCCTGGTGCCGGAACATCGCCGGGAGGTCACCACCGAAGGCGGACTCGACGTGGAGAGCCAGCTCGGCACGCTCCAGGCCCTGGTGGGCCGGCTGCAGGGCTCCGGCATTCCCGTGAGCCTGTTCGTGGATCCGGAGGTCACCCAGCTGGAGGCCAGCCGTGCCAGCGGCGCCCGCTGGGTGGAGCTGCACACCGGCGCCTACGCCGAAGCCGACTGGGCTGAGCAGCCGCGGGAACTGGCGCGGCTCGAAGAAGGCTGCTTCGTGGCCCGCTCCCTCGGGTTGCGGGTCAATGCCGGCCACGGGCTCACCTATCAGAACGTGGAGCCGATCGCCGCGATCGAGGGGATGGAGGAGCTGAACATCGGCCACACGATCGTGGCCAGGGCCCTGGCGGTGGGATTGCAGAACGCGGTGAGGGAGATGCGCGCCCTGATTCAGAATCCACGCCGCGATCCCCTGTTCAGCGGCAGCACCCCATGAGCGCCTCCCCGACCACCACCTATCACTTCATCGCCGCCAGTGAGCGATTCCTGACGGACGAGGAACCCCTGGAGGAGGTGCTGCGAGAGCGGGTGCGCAACTATGGCGAAGTGGGCAAGCCGATCGATTTCTGGCTGCTCAGGCGCCCGGCCTTTCTGCGCGCCCCCGAATTGTCGGCCGTGGCCGCCACGGTTCCCGATCCCGCGGCCGCGGTGGTCTCCACCGACCCCAAATTCATCGATTTCCTCAAGCTGCGTCTGGAATTCGTGGCCAAAGGCAGCTTTGAAGCCCCCAGCTCCACGATTGCGGACCCCCTGGCCCAGCAGGCCGGCTGAGCCGCTCAGGCCGGCTGCTTCTGCTTGGTGACCATCCAGCCATCCAGCAACTGCAGCTGGACCGGATTGAGGGCGGCATCAGCGAGCAGCCGCTCCCTCAGACGTGCGACATCATCGGGATGCAGCTCTCCATTCGTCTGCCAGTGGAGATCCGTGGTGATCAAGGTGTTGACGTGCTGACGTCGGGATCGGTTCATGCTCTCAGCTTGAAGGTGACCTGAGCGACATGAAATCCAAGGATTTTCTAGAGAGATCCGCTGGATGTGTCCCCGATCGCGTCCCCCTCCTGTCGCGCGGATCATCGGCGGCTCAGAACAGACCGAGGAAACGGCGCCGTGGTTCCGGTTCCCCCTCGCCTGCCCTGGGCGCGCGCCCCTGCCCCCCGTCCTGCTGGTAACGGGGAAGGTTGTCGCCGATGGTGAGCAGGGCTTCCTTGTTCTTCCACCAGATCCAGTCGCGAATCGGTGGCGTCGCCAGCAGATCCTCGCGGCTGAGCCCCAGACCGAGCTTGCGCGAGGCGTCCACCAGCACCTCGACCATCGCCTCACCGTCACGGCAGCGGGCCAGCGCTTCATTGGTGCGTTTCGCCCCGTTCAGGGCCTTCACCAGCGCCTGCACTCTCTGGGACACCGGCAAGGAAGCAGGATTCATCGGACCCCAGCGGCATGATCCGGACCGTACCAGCTGCAGATGGCCAACGAAGGCTCGTTGCCGGCGCCGATCGCCCTCCGGCTGAGAGAACGGGCTGACAGAAGTGGAGATCAGAGGTCACACTGGATCCAGCGCAGTTCCTCTTCGGCGCACCTGTTGCATGGCGTCCCCACCGCAGTCCCTTCATCACTGGGTGATCGGTGACGTCCATGGCTGCGCCTCCGCTCTCCAGGACCTGATCAGCCGACTGCCCGTCAGCGGCCGACTGATCTTCTGCGGTGATCTGATCAATCGAGGGCCCCAGATCGAGCGAACCATGCTCCTGGCCTGGGACCTGGTGGAGCAGGGACGGGCGGTCTGGTTGCGGGGCAACCACGAGCAGAACCTGCTCATGGCCCTCCGCAGGCAACGGGATATCAGCGATCCGGCCCTGGCGGGCTCCGACACCTACCGGCAGCTGGGCAGCCGTCAGTGCCGCCTCTGGCGCGAAAGGCTGGAGAGCCTTCCCCTGGCCTACTGGGGCAAGGGCTGGGTGGCCACCCATGCCGGCTTCGATCCCGGCAGCTGGCTGCCCGACCTCTCGATCCGTCATCCCTTCTGGAGTCGATACGACGGCCGCTTCGGGGACGTGATCATTGGCCACACCCCCGTGGATCGGGTGGAGCGCAGTGCCAACGGCATCGTCAAGATCGACACCGGCGCCTGCTACGGCGGACGGCTCAGCGCCTACTGCCCGGAAACCGGCGATCTGATCAGCGTGCCAGGCCTGCGCAGCATCGAGGCACAGCTGCCGGCCGCGGGCCAGGGCCGTTCGTCCAGGGCAGTGGCCGGCTCCCGCTGACGGCGACCTCGTCCTGATCATGGCGATCCGATGCTGACGGTGTATCGCAGCAACCGGGCCGACCTGCTGGCTCAGCTGCTGGGCCAGCATCTGCTTCTTGCCCCCCCGGATCCCTTCGAGACGGTGTCGGTGGTGGTGAACACCTGGCCCACCAGCCGCTGGCTCGGGGAGCAGCTGGCTCTGGAGCTGGGGGGCATCGCCGCCAACATCCGCTTCCCCTTTCCCGGAAGCCAGCTGCGCGCCATGGTCGGGCAGCTCCTGGGTGAGAGCGCCGAGGGGAGCGACCCCTGGCGGGCGGGCGACCTGGTCTGGCCCGTGCTGGAGTTGCTGCCGCAGCTGGTGGAGGCCCCGGAAGCCGCGCCGCTGCGGCGCTGGCTGGAGCAGCGCGACGACGGGGGCGAACTGGACGTCCCCCTCTGGCAACTGGCCCGCGCCATCGCCGATGGGCTCGATGACCTCAGCCTCTACAGGCCCGCCCTGACGCAGGCGTGGTGGCAGGGCGGCAGTGGCGACAGCCGCGGAAATCCCCTGCCTGACTCCCTGGCCTGGCAGCCCCTGCTGGTTCAGCGCCTGCGGGACCGGCTGGGTGAGAAGCCCTTCGGGCTCAGAGCCCTGGACCTGATCGAGCACCTGCGCGAGGGCCGGATCAGCGTCGAAGGGATCCCGTCCCCCCTGCGCCTGTTCGGCCTCAGCAGCGCCCCGCCGGTGCAGGTGCAGCTGCTCCAGGCCCTCGCCCTGACGCTGCCCGTAGACCTCTACCTGCTCACCCCCTGCGCCGACCTCTGGCAGCGCTGCGTCGAGCGCCGCCGCGATCTCCAGGATGCGCTGGCCCTTGAGCAGCCCTTCGGCCTCGACTGGATGCTGCAGACCCCGGGTCTCGAGGCCCGCTTCGGCCGCCTGGGGGGTGAATTCCAGCAGCTGCTGGAGGGCACCGGCGAGGCGGGGCTCGGCAGCGCACGGGAGAGGGACCTGTTCCTGCTGCCCGCCACGGCGGCGGCCGCCGCCCAGCGCAGCCCCAGCCTGCTGGAGCAGCTCCAGGAGCAACTGGCCCAGCCGGACGCTGCCTCTCCCCTGAAGCGCTCCGGGGAGGACCACTCCCTGGAGTTCCACCCCTGTCCGGGCCGGCTGCGGCAGGTGCAGATCGTGCGTGACCGCCTGCTGCAACTGCTGGCTGCTGACCCCAGCCTCGAGCCGCGCCACATCCTGGTGATGACTCCCCAGGTGGACCAGCTGGCGCCCCTGCTGGCCTCGGTGTTCTCGGACAGCGAGGCCACTGGTGTTGAGCTGCCCTGGCGGCTCACGGACCGCAGCCAGCTCGATGACACCGGCATCGCCCAGTCGCTGCTGCAGGTGCTGCGGCTGGCTGGAGAACGCCTGACGGCCTCGGGCCTGGAGGGCCTGCTCCAGAGCGCGGCTCTCCAGGAGCACCATCAGCTGGAGCCCGGGGAGGCTGCCGCCATCACCAGGGCACTGCAGGCCAGCGGCTTTCGCTGGGGACTGGACGCGAACGAGCGGGGCGGCGTCGAGCAGCACAGCCTCAGCTGGGCGATCGATCGGCTGCTGCTGGGCCTGGTGCTCCCCGACCGGCCCGGACTGGCCATCGGCGACTGCGCGCCCCACCCCCTGGCCGGCACCCCAGAGAGCCAGGGACGCTGGATCCTGCTGCTCAGCCGCCTCAGGCGGGCCTTGGCGGAGCTGCGCCACAGCCGCCGCGCCGAGGCGTGGGGCCCCTGTCTCAGGGCCCTGCTCGAGGACCTCTTCGGTGACGGCGGCGAGAGGGCCTGGGAGCTGACAACGATCCACCAGGCCATCGCTGAGTGGACGGTCGGGGCCGCCGGCTGCACCCTGACGATCCCGGCCACGGTGGTGGCAGCGGTGCTGCAGGAGCGGCTGGCCGCCGACAGCGGCCGCTTCGGCCACCGCAGCGGCGCCCTGACGATCAGCGCTCTCGAGCCGATGCGGGCCATCCCCTACCGGGTGATCGTGCTGATGGGCCTCGACGCGGAGGTGTTCCCCCGCCGGCGCCAGCGACCCAGCTTCCATCCCATGGAGCATCAGCGCCTGCTGGGGGACCCGGATCCGGCCGACCAGGACCGCTATGTGCTGCTGGAGGCGCTGCTCTCGGCCCGAGATCACCTGCTGATCAGCTGGAGCAGCCGGGACGAGCGCAAGGGGGATCCACTGCCACCGCCGGCCCCGGTGCGCCAGTGGCTGGATCAGCTGCGCGCCGAGCTCGGCGCCGAAGGCTTCGAGGGGCTGGTGGTGGACCATGCCGTCAACCCGCTCGATCGCCGCAATTTCCTGCCGGCAGGTCACCGGCCGCCACCGAGCTGTGACCAGCGCCTGCGCCGGGCCCGCCAGCTCCTCGAGGATCCGGCCATGGCGGCACAGCCGTTGGAGCCCCTGGCCCGGAGGCGGGCACCCGGATCAGAGGCGGTCAACGGGACGACCGGGCCGGAAGGCCCCCCCGGCACCGATTCCTTCGAGGACCTGCGCCACTGGCTGATGGCTCCCCAGGACAGCTGGCTTCAGCAGCTGGGGCTGCGGCCGCGGGAATGGGCCGACCCGGTGGACGACCTCGAAGCCCTCAGCCTCGATGAGCTGCGCCGCTCCCGGCTGCTGCGCGATCAGCTGGCCCGCGGCGGCCATGACCCTGATCCGCCCGACTGGCTGCGGCTGTGGCGCGGCCGCGGCCTGGCCCCACCCCTCACGGCGGGGGAGCTGGAGAGCAGCGCCCTCAGCCAGCGCTGGTCTTCGCTGCAGCGACTCCTGGAGTCGCTGGGGGAACCCCACCGTCGCCGGCAGCGGTGGCCGGAGCGGCAGGACACAGATCCGAGCCAGGTCCTGGAGGCTGAGCTTGACTGGCGTGACGATCTGCTGGTGCTGGTGCACACGGCCCGGGCCCGCACCCCCCGCCGGCTCGATCTCTGGCTGCGGCTGCTGCTGGCGGGTGCCAGCGGCCAGGCCCCGCGGCAGGCCCTCCTGATCGCCCGCGAGAAGGATCGTTTCGTGGTGGTGCAGCGCTTGCGGGGGGTCGGAGCCGAGGCTTCAGCTGAACTGCTGCAGCAGTTGCTCAGCTGGCGCCAGAGCCATCGCCACCGCTGCTGGCCGGTGCCTCCGGACACCGGCTGGGCCTATGCCCAGGCCGAGCACAACCGCCCTGGAGAGGGCCCCGCCAAGGCGATGCAGAGCTGGGAGGGATCTCCCCCCTGGACCGATGGCGAGCGGCAACAGGAGGTGATGGCCCTCTGCTTCGGCCGGGACTGCCCGGCTGACTCCCTCCTCCGGGGTGATTTCGGAGCGTTCTCGACCCTGGCCATGGCCCTGCATGAACCGCTGCTGGAGCAGCAGCTGAAGCCATGAGCAGCGCCGGAACCGAGGCTGACGTGGCGGCCCTGGAGCTGGCGGCCAATGACCTGCCCCTGGATCCAGGGGTGCATCTGATCGAGGCCAGTGCCGGCACCGGCAAGACCTTCACCCTCGCCCATCTGGTGCTGCGGCTGGTGGGCGAGCGGGAGCTGTCGCTGCGGGCGCTGCTGGTGGTCACCTTCACCAAGGCCGCCGCCGCCGAGCTCAGGGACCGGATCGGCCGGCGGCTGCAGCAGGCCCAGCAGCTGCTGCAGACCTCTGATCCTGCCGGGCACGAGGGGCTGGATCAGGAGCTGAAGGAGTGGCTGGGGAGCATCCCCCCCCCGCACCGCGAGCGGCTGCGGGCCCAGCTGCTGCTGGCTCTCGAGGAACTCGACGCCGCGGACATCACCACCATCCACGGGTTCTGCCATCGCAGCCTGCAGCGTCAGGCCCTGGAGGCGGCTCTGGCCCCTGAGGTGGAGCTGGAGAACGACGGGTCGCTGCTGCAGGAGCAGGTGGTGCACGACTACTGGCAGCAACAGGTGCTGCCCCTGCCGGCCCACGCCCTGCGGGGACTGATCCGCAAGGGGGTCCAGATCGAAGCCCTTCAAAGTCTGCTGGCCAAGCTGGACGGGGATCCGACCCTGGCCAGCCCGGAGCTGCCGCCGGGCTGGGACCCCGAGCGCCCCCTGGCCGGACAGTGGCTCGCCCAGTGGGAGGCCGACTGGCAGCGGTTTCAGGCCCTCTGGGACCGGCAGGGGGAGGCACTGGAGCAGGCGGTCTGCGCGGCGGCGGCGGCGCGCAGGCAGGCCGGCCTCAGCAGCAAGGGGCCCTACAGCGCCAAACCCCGCCACAAACGCACCCAGCTGCTGGCCGCCTGGCTGGAGGACCAGCCCTGCCCGGGCTCCTACGCCGAGCTGCTGGAGGAGAAAACCAGCTGGATTCCCGACTACTTCCACCCGGGGCCGATCAGCCAGGCGGCGGCGCTGGATGGTCCTCAAGCGACCCTGCCCCAGCCGCGGTTGCTGGAAGCGGCGGCGGCCCTGGTGGATGGTCCCGCCGAGGCGGTGCTCAGCCATTTCTGCCACTGGGCCCGGGCGGAGCTGGCGCTGCGGCGGCAACGGGGCGGGCGCATGAGCTACGGCGACCTGCTCGTGGGCCTCGATCCCGGTGGCGACGGCGGCCGGCGACCTGGCCTGATCGAGGCCCTCTCCCAGCGCTATGAGGCAGTGCTGATCGATGAGTTCCAGGACACCGATCCCCTGCAATGGCGGATCCTGCATCGGGCCTTCGCAACCACTGGTGCCCAGCCCCGGCACCTGCTGGTGCTGGTGGGAGATCCCAAGCAAGCCATCTACCGGTTCCGGGGAGGCGATCTCGACACCTACCGGACCGCCGGCAGGACTGCCGCGGCCCGTCACCGGCTCGCGCGCAACTTCCGCTCCTCGGCTCCCCTGCTGGATGCCCTCAACGAGCTGATGGCCCCGGGCCTGCCCCGCTCGGAGCTGCCCGTGAAGCCGCTGCGGGCCGCCCGCCGGGATGAGGACGAGTCCCTGATCCTGCCGGCGGGGCAACAGCCCCTGCAGCTGCTCTGGCTGGGGAGCGATCGCGCCGCCGGAGAGGCCCCCCCCGGGCGCGGCGAGCTGGAGAAACGGGCGAGTGACCGGGTGGCGGCCCTGGTGCTGGATCTGCTGCGGCGGGGATGGCGGATGGGTGCAGGGGAGGGAACCCGGGCCCTGCAGCCCTCCGACCTCTGCCTGCTGGTGGACCGCCACCAGCAGGCCGAAGACCTGCGGCAGGCCCTGGAGCGCCGTGGGCTCCCCAGCCGCCTGATCAGCCAGGGGGATGTGTTCGCCGGTGAGGGAGCCGCCCTGCTTCAGAGATTGCTCGATGCCCTGGCGGAACCCGGCAGCGGCCCACGCCTGCGGCTGCTGGCCGCCTCCCCCCTGCTGGGCTGGAGTCCACAGCAGCTGGCGGCCGCCGGCAGCCAGGAGTGGGATCGCCTCTCCAGCCAGCTGGCCCGCCTGGCTGAGCGTCTGCCCGACGACGGACTGCTGGCCACCCTGGGACGACTGCTGCGCAGTGAGGAGCTGGCCCGGCTCTCTCTGCAGGGTCGCTGGCTGGCCGACCTGCAGCAGTGCGCGGAGCTGGTGCAGGAGCGGCTGCACCAGCAGCGGCTCGGGGCGGCCGCCAGCGCCGACTGGTTGCGACGGCGGCGGCTGCACCCCCCCGAGACCGTGCCGGAGAACCAGCAGCCCCACAGCGATGCGGTCAGCTCCGCGGTGGGGGTCGTGACGGTTCACCGCAGCAAGGGACTGGAATTTCCCGTGGTGATCTGTCCCTACTTCTGGCAGGGCGTGGGCAGCGCCAACCGCCGGGGGAGCCGGGGCCTTGGACGCCGCTGGACCCCGCAGCACGCCGGCGGCCCCCAGCTCGATGTGCATCTCGATCAGCGCTGGGGGCCTGGCCAGCAGGCCGCCGAGCAGGAGCAGGCTGCCCTGGCGGCGGAGCGGGAACGGCTGGCCTATGTGGCCCTCACCCGAGCCAGGGACCTGCTGGTGCTCGGCTTCGGACCGGCCCTGGGCCAGGCCTCCAACCCGCTGATGCCATGGCTCTTCAGCGACCTGCCCCTTCAGCCCCTCGAGCCCGACACGGACCTCTACACCGACCGCTCCGATCAGCAGTGGCTCGAGCATCTCGAGGGAGAGATCCAGCGGAGCGCGCTGCCGATCACCCTGATCAGCGGCGATCCCGAGCAGCCGGCCTCGGCGCGCTGGCATGCGCCGGCGGAGGCCGGAGATCTGCGCACCGGCCCAGTGCCCCGCTGGTCGCTGCTCACGGGCTGGGGGCGCAGCAGCTACTCCAGCTGGACCCAGGGGGCCCATGGAGGTCCACTGGCACCGGAAGCGATCGAGGAGGGCCGCGAGACCGATGGCTTCGAGCGCACCGCCAGCGATGAGGGCGACCCAGGCTCCCGGGCCGCGGACCCCGTCAGCCCCGAGTGGGGGCCGGAAATCGGGGAGGCCCGGAATGGGCCTCTGGCGATGTTTCCCCGCGGTGCCGCCGCGGGTGATTGTCTGCACCGCATCCTGGAGAGGGTCGATCACCGCCTGCCTGGTGACGAGCCGATCCACCGGGAGCTGGTGGATCGGGAGCTGGAGCGGGCTGGACTGGATCTGGAGCACGCTCCGGCCACGCTGCAGTTCCTCGAGCGGCTGCGTCGCACGCCGATGGGAGGGGCGCTGGGGGAGGTGTGCCTGGCCCAGCTGGATCCTGGGCGGCAACTGCGCGAGATGCCCTTCGATCTGCCTCTGGCCACGGACGCTGACGCCTCAGCAGGGCGTGCCCTGGTGCGGGCCCGGGGGTTGGCCGAGGTGTTCAGCCGGCACCCCGAGGGGACCTTCACCACGGCCTACGCCGAGCGGCTGGCGGAGCTGACCGTGGCCAGTCGCGGCTTCCTCACCGGCTCGATCGATCTGGTCTTCACCGCCCCGGGGGCCGACGGGCAGGAGCGCTGGTGGGTGGCCGACTGGAAAAGCAACTGGCTGGGACAACGCGACCTCCAGGGTCTGCCGGTCGCCTGCGGACCCCTCGACTACGGACGGGCGGGGATGGCCGCCGTGATGGAGAGCCACCATTACCCCCTGCAGGCGCACCTCTACCTGGTGGCCCTGCACCGCTACCTGGGCTGGCGCCTGCCGGGCTACAACCCCCTGCGCGATCTCGGCGGCTTCGTGTACATCTTTCTGCGCGGGGTCCCCGGGGCGATCAGCCCGCCTCCGGGCCTGACGATGGCGGAGCTGTCGGTGCCGGGAATGTTCGTGGAACCGGCCCCTCTGGGCCGGCTCGAAGCCCTCGATGCCCTGCTGCGGGAAGGCCAGCGATGACCTCACAGTCCCCCATCACTCCCCTGGGGCCCGCCCTGGCCGAAGCCCTGCCCAGGCTGTACGGGATCAGGACTGATCCGTTGCTGACCGAGCTGATCGGGGCCCTGAGTGCGGCCCTGGTGCGCGGCGAGCTGCACCTCCCCTTCGAGGGGCCGGCTCCCGAGGGCATCGTCAGCGTGGAGCAGTGGCCTGAGGGTCACCGCCAGGCCCTGGTCCGCTGCGGCTGGATCCAGGTCCCGGAGCAGCCTGGGCTGCCTGACGACGAATCACCGCCGCCGCTGATGCTCGGCGACCGGGGGGTGGGCTGGCGTCGCTGGCTGCTGCTGCTGGAAGCCACGATGGCCGAACTGGAGCGGCGGGCCACCGCCAGCGTGCAGCCGCCCCTGAGCCGCGCCTGCCTGCAGACCGCCGCGCAGCGGGCCCAGCAACGGGGTCGGCTGGATCCCCGTCAGCAGGCGGCGGTGGTCGCCCTGCTCAGCCAGGGCCTGGTGTTGCTCGGAGGCGGTCCCGGCACCGGCAAAACCAGCACGATCGTGCAGATGCTCGCGGCGGTTCTGGAGGAACGCCCCGGCCTGAGGCTGCACCTGGCCGCACCCACCGGCAAGGCCGCCGCACGACTGCGCCAGGCCATCGCCGCTGGAGCAGGCACCCTGCCGCCAGCTCTGGCCGCCCAGCTGTCGGCCAGCCCCTGCACCACCCTGCATCGCCTGCTGGAGAGCCGCGGAGAGGGATACGGGCGCAATCGCGAGCACCCCCTGGCCCTGGATCTTCTTGTGGTGGATGAAGTGTCGATGCTGGACCTTCCCCTGATGGCCGCCCTGCTGGAGGCCATGCCCGCCCAGGCCCAGCTGGTGCTGGTGGGAGACCCGGATCAGCTGGCCCCGGTGGGACCCGGGGCGGTGCTGCAGGAACTGCAGGCGCCGGCCAGACGCCAAGCCATGGGCGATTCAGCGATCGAGCTGATCACCACCTACCGCAATGACGGAGCCCTGGCCCTGGCGGCCGGACGGTTGCGGTGTGGTGACGTCCCCGGGTTTCTGCAGGATCTGAACCGGCTCAGCTCGTCGGACAATCTCAGCTGGTGGCGCTGCGCGGCCGGTCGGCTGCCCGACGGGGTGCTGGAGCGGCTCAGAGCCCACCAGGTGCAGCTGGCCCGTCTGGCCGCCAGCTGGAGTGAGGATTCTGAGGTGGTGACCCGGGAGCTGCTGGAGGAGCTGGAGCGCTGTGTGGCGCTGGCCCCCACCCGCCGCGGCCGCTGGGGGGTGGAGGCGCTGAACCAGCGGCTGCTGGGTGCCGACTGGAGCCGGGGACCGGCGGGCTGGCCAGCCGGCACTCCGGTGCTCTGTCAGCGCAACCTGCCGGAGCTGGGGCTTGCCAATGGCGATGTGGGGGTGGTGGTGGTGCGGGAGGGCCAGCGCCAGCTGCTGTTCTGGGGAAGCCAGGAACCGGGCGTAGCCGGCAAGGAAGGCACCAGCGCGTCGGCGCCTGCCATCCGCCTGGTTCATCCCAGCCGGATGGCAGGCGCCGACGCGGCCTTCGCGATCACGATCCACAAGTCGCAGGGCAGTCAGTACCAGCAGGTGCTGGTCCTGGTGCCGGAAGGGGAGGGCCGCTGGGACCGGAGCCTCCTATACACAGCGCTGACGCGGGCCCGGCGGCAGGCGGTGCTGATCACCCCCGAAGGCCAGGGCTGGCTGCCCGCCTGAGGGCAGCCGGACAGGATCAGCGGACGAACAGCATCTCCTGGTAGGTGGGCAGCGGCCAGGCGTTGTCGTCCACCAGGGTCTCCAGACCGTCGACGGCCTCGCGGATCTTGTGCATCAGGGGCAGGAGGGTGTCCGCACAGTGGCGCATGTGGGCGACTGCACCGTGGGGCGGGGCCGACAGGGCGGACTCGAGGGCCACGCAGTTCGCCAGCAGTTCCTGATTGAGGGTGGCGATCCGCCCGGCCATGGCGCGATCGGGAGGAAGTCCGAGATCCTCCTGGTAGCGCAGGGAATTGGCCAGGTTGCCGAGGTACTCCATGACGGCCGGATACACCTGGGTGCGGGCGATCTTCAAGGCCACCTTCGCCTCGACTTCGACGGCGAGCACATACTGCTCGGCGTACACCTCGAAGCGGCTCTGCAGCTCCACGGGAGTGAGGACACCCGTCCGGCGGAAGAGGTCCTTGACATTGTCACGCTCGAGCACGAGCAGCGCATCAGCGGTGGTGGGCAGGTTTTCCAGCCCCCTCTCGTTCACGGCCATCTGGTGCCACTCGCTGGAGTAGCCATCACCGCCGAAGACGACATTGCCATGCTTCTCCATGATCGTCTTGAGCACAGCGGAGGCGGCTGACTCAAGCGATTCCCCAGCCCCCATCTTCGCCTCCATTTCATCGCAGATGTACTGGAGGGAATCCGCGAGAATCGTGTTCATCGCCACGAGCGGACCAGCGACCGACTGGTTGGAGCCCACGGCCCTGAATTCGAAACGGTTGCCGGTGAAGGCGAAGGGGGAGGTGCGGTTCCGGTCGCCTGGATCCTTGGGAAATTCGGGCAGGGTGTCAACACCCAGTTGCATCAATCCACCGTGATCGGTGCTACCGAGATTGCCGTTCTTGATCATCGTGTAAACCTCCTCCAGCTGACTGCCGAGGTACACCGAGATGATCGCCGGAGGAGCTTCGTTGGCCCCGAGGCGGTGATCATTGCCGGCCGTGGCCACCACAGCACGCAGCAGCGGTCCATAGAGGTGGACACCGCGAATCACGGCTCCGCAGAACAGCAGGAACTGCATGTTCTCCTCTGGGCTGCTGCCTGGGTCGAGCAGATTGCCCTGGGTGGCATTGCCCACCGACCAGTTGACGTGCTTGCCGGAGCCGTTGATTCCCTCGAACGGCTTCTCATGCAGCAGGCAGTTCATGCCATGCTTCCGCGCCGTGTTCTTCAGCAGCGTCATGGTGAGCTGCTGGTGATCGGTGGCCACGTTGGCCGCCTCGAAGAAGGGAGCGATCTCGAACTGACCGGGCGCCACCTCGTTATGGCGGGTCTTGGCAGGGATGCCCAGCTTGTACATCTGGTGCTCCACGTCCTGCATGAACACCTGAACCCGCCGGGGGATGGCCCCGAAGTAGTGGTCGTCGAACTGCTGGCCCTTGGGGGAGGGGCTGCCGAAGAGGGTGCGACCGGCCAGCAGCAGGTCGGAGCGCAGACTCACGAAGGCACTGTCGACCAGGAAGTATTCCTGCTCGGCACCACAGCTGGAGTTCACCGGAGCCACGTCGGTGTTGCCGAGCATCTTGAGCAGACGCTGGGCCTGTTTGTTCATGGCCGCGTTGGAGCGCAGCAGCGGCGTTTTCTTGTCGAGAGCTTCACCGGTCCACGACACGAAGACCGTCGGGATGCATAGAGTGACGCCATTGGGCGTGCTCATCAGGAACGCCGGGCTGGTGATATCCCAGGCGGTGTAGCCACGTGCCTCAAAGGTGGAGCGGATGCCACCGTTGGGGAAGGAGGAGCCGTCCGGTTCGCCCTGCACCAGCACCTTGCCGGTGAATTCGCAGATGGCGGAGCCGTCGCTCTGGGTGGAGATGAAGCCGTCGTGCTTCTCGGCGGTGGAGTTGGTGAGGGGGTAGAAGACGTGGGCGTAGTAGAGAGCACCGCGACTGACCGCCCAGTCCTTCATGGCCTGGGCCACCACATTGGCCACGGAGACATCAAGCTTGCCTCCCTCCTTGATGGTGGTCTGAACAGATTTGAAGATGTCCTTGGGAAGGGACGACTTCATTTTGGAGAGGTTGAAGACATCGCTGGCCCACATTTCCTCCAGTGATCCGGGGGGGGATGTGATCGTCTCAGGACGATCCTGGGTGCGCTGAATGGCGGCGAGGCGCTGGGGGCTGGGCATGTCAGACCATCTGTCTGGCAGACATCCAAATAGGCGGGGTGCCCTCGGGATGAAGCCGTTGCTACAGATGAGCAGCACGAAACCGGCACCGGAAGCACCGATCAGCCATCCCGCCGACGCTCGCAGCCGCTGACGGCTTCGCCACCATGGGACAGACTGGAGTTGTCCCCAGCCCGGTCCCCATGATCCGCTACTACCTCCTGCTGCCGGGACCCCAGGGAGGGGAGCCGACTCTGGGCCGGATGCTGGATGACCGAAGCGAAGCCTGCTTCGACGCAAGCACCACGCCCCCGGCCTGGCAGGGTTGCACCAACCAGATTCAGCGCCGTCTCCACGCCCACGACAAGATCGCCGAAATCAGCCAGGTCAGAGCCCAGGCCTGGAAACCCGCCGCCTTCGATTGATCAGCGATGGCGGTATCCGGCGGGGGAGGCACGCCTCGCAGTGAACGCCCCTGGGGTTGGTTCGAAACCCTGGCCACTGCCAGGGGCTACCTGATCAAGCGGCTGTGGCTGTTCCCCTCCAGCCGCATCAGTCTTCAGCGTCACCACCATCGCAGCGAACACTGGGTGGTTGTCGAAGGGGATGGCGTCCTGGAATGCGAGGGAGGGCAGCTGAGCGCATCTCCTGGCGTCACCCTGACGATTCCCACCCGGGCCATCCACCGGGCCAGCGCAGGTGACCACGGGCTGGTGATCGTGGAGATCCAGCGAGGCGACGACCTGAGCGACGACGACATCGAGCGTTTCGCCGACGACTACGGACGAGTGGGCTGACCCACAGACCGCTTCGTTGGCATGTGGGCAACGGCTCGGTCGGGTGTTACCATGAATCTTCACCCTTTGATTAAGGGCAAGGCAGTCTTTTTTCAGGCCCTGTGGCCGCGAGATACGGGTACCTGCCGGCCTGCGTTGAAGGAACTCCCAGGCCAAGGCCCCCATCAACTCATCGTGACCCAGTTCAACGCAGGCGAGAGCTTTGCGTGCTCCATCGACCTGAGCGCCCATCCCGCCCAAGCCCCCATCCCACCCATCGCGAGCGATCCCATCACTTCCAATCAACCCAGCACCCTCTCCAGCTGTGTCGACCTGAGTGCCCTCGAAGGGCAGCCGTCAGCCGCCGAGACCACGGCGGTCGAGTCGACCCTGATCGGCCCGATTGACCAGCCCGGCGAAGCCACTCAGGACGCTCCCGCCGGAGCCTTCGCCGCGTTTGGCCTGGGGGCTGAGATCCTCGCCGCCGTGGCGGATTGCGGCTACAGCGATCCCTCTCCCATTCAGAAGGCCGCCATTCCCGAGCTGATGCTCGGCCGCGACCTGGTGGGCCAGGCTCAGACCGGCACCGGCAAGACGGCCGCCTTCGCTCTGCCCCTGCTGGCGCGCCTCGATCCCCAGCAGCGCACACCGCAGGTGCTGGTGCTGACCCCCACCCGTGAACTGGCTCTTCAGGTGGCTGAAGCCTTCAACGGCTATGCCGCCAAGCTCCCCCAGGTGCGTGTGCTGCCGATCTACGGCGGTGCCGATTTCCGCGACCAGATCGTTCGCCTCAAGCGCGGCGTGCAGATCGTGGTGGGGACCCCGGGCAGGGTGATGGACCACATGCGCCAGGGCACTCTCGACCTCTCCGGACTGCGCTGTCTGGTGCTTGATGAAGCAGACGAGATGCTGCGCATGGGCTTCATCGATGATGTCGAGTGGGTGCTTGAACAACTCCCCGAGAAGCGGCAGGTGGTGCTCTTCTCCGCCACCATGCCTTCGGAGATCCGCCGGCTCTCGCGCAAGTACCTGAAGGACCCCGCTGAGGTCACCATCCAGCAGAAGGGTGCTGAGAACAGCACCATCCGCCAGCGTCACCTGGTGGTGCACGGCGCCCAGAAACTGGAGGCCCTCACCCGTGTGCTGGAAGCGGAGAGCAGCGAGGGAGTGATCATCTTCGCCCGCACCAAGGCGATCACTCTCACCGTCTCCGAAGCCCTGGAACAGCAGGGTTACGACGTGGCCGTGCTCAACGGTGACGTTCCCCAGAACCAGCGGGAGCGCACAGTTGAGCGGCTGCGCAGCGGACAGGTGAACGTGCTCGTGGCCACCGACGTCGCCGCCCGGGGGCTGGATGTGGACCGGATCACCCTGGTGATCAACTACGACATCCCCTTCGACAGCGAGGCGTATGTCCACCGCATCGGCCGCACCGGCCGGGCGGGCCGCCAGGGGGACGCGATCCTCTTCCTCACGCCCCGGGAGCGCCGTTTCCTGGGTGGTCTGGAGCGCGCTGTCGGCAAGGCCATCACACCGATGGAGGTGCCCACCAACGCCGACATCAATCAAAGCCGGCTGGATCGCCTGCGCGAGCGCCTCACCGCCCTGGTGGCAACCCCCCGCTCTGACGATCAGGAACTGGCCCTGCTCAGCGAAATCCTGCAGCGGGTGGGCAGCGAGATCAGCGCCAGCCCCGAGCAACTGGCCCTGGCCGCGCTGCAACTGGCTGTGGGCGACCGCCCCTTGCTGGTTCAGGGGGCTGAAACCTGGCGCCAGCCCACCACCGCCGGCCGGGACCGTCAGCGCAGCGGCGACGACGACCGCCGCGGTGATCGCCGCTCACCCTCCCGCACTGGCGGCGGCGGGCGCCTGGACGCCTCCGCTCCCCCGGATGCCGACATGGAGCGTTTCCGGATCGAGGTGGGCTGGCAGGACCGGGTCAAGCCCGGAAACATTGTCGGAGCGATCGCCAACGAAGCCGGTCTGAACGGCCGCAGCATCGGCCGCATCCAGATCTTCGACACGCACAGCACCGTCGATCTTCCCAGTGGGATGCCCGAGGATGTCTTCAACGCCCTGCGGCGGCTGCGGGTGATGAACAAAGAGCTTCAGATCACCCGCCACCACTCCTGACCCAGCCCAATACGTCGATCCGGCGTTCCTGTTGCCACTTCATGTCACTGCTCTCCACCACCGAGGCCAAAGGTCAGCGCACTCCTGCCAATCCAATGGGAGTGATGCTGCGTCTGGCCACCGTCGCCCTGGCAGGCCTCGCTGATCTGACTCTTGCGGGAGCCGTCGAAGCCGAGACTCAGCTCAAAGCGTCCGCCAGCACCAGCCAGAGGGATGAGCAGGTGAGCAAGTTCTGTCTGGCCACCGTGAGCGCGGCCTTCCAGGCTGCGCGCAAGGTGCCCCCGCCTGGGCTTGGCACCTTCGCCTGCTCCTGCTTCGTGGATCAGGTCAACCAGGGCGCTGGACTGGACGTGGCCCAGAGCACCTGCCGCCAGCGCACCATGGCCCGCTACAGCCTCTGAGCGCTGAGCTCTGTCAACGATCAGGCACACATGCCGGTGACATCATCGGTGTGCATCACGCTGACCTGCCGCAGGGACAGACTCTCGATGGCGGTGATCAGGCCGAGTTGAGCCTCCGATGTCTCGCAGAGCACCAGAGTCTGCAGAAGATCGAATCGATCCTGTGGGGCGAGCTCGCCGTCCTCACACCAATCGAGGCTCCAGGGAACAGGGGCAACCATTGCTTCGGGATCAGTACGTCTTGGTTTCATGACATTGGGCCATCCCTCCCGGCCGGGCTCCGTTCCTTGGATTTGCTTCCAATCCGCTTCACGCTTCGCCATGCAGCCCTGAAGGCCCAGCCTGACCGGGCAACAAAGAGGCAGCAGAAGCGCTGAACCGTGTCGCAGAGCACAGCGCTGCCAGGAAGGCACCATCTCCCGCAGGACACCCTGTATCATGGGCGGCGATTCAAGGATTCACGGCTCCCATCGATCCGCTCCAAAGGACCCGCTCCAGACGGGCAGTCCTTGAGGACCCCAAAGCATTCACGAATCAGTTCCAGATTCCCTTCAAGGAATGACCATTTACGTAGGCAATCTCTCCTTCCAGGCCGAACGGGAGGATCTGCTCGATCTTTTTGGCCAGTACGGTGAAGTCCGTCAATGCAGTCTGCCGCTTGATCGCGAAACCGGCCGCAAACGCGGCTTCGCTTTCGTTGAACTGGCCGACGACGCCTCAGAGCAGAAAGCGATCGACGACCTCCAGGATGTGGAGTGGATGGGTCGCATGATCCGGGTCAACAAGGCCAGCCCCCGCGAACGTGGCGGCGGTGGTCCACGGGGCGGTGGTGGCGGCTACGGCGGTGGCGGCGGCGGTGGCGGTGGCGGTCGCTGGTGAGTCCTGATCGTCATCACGCCTGAACAAGCCCCGCAATAAAGCATCCTCCGCCCCTGAGGGGCCCCGCCCGACAGGGGCGGGGCCCCTTTAATGGCTTCCGGCCCCTCCGGCCGATGCCCAGCAGCCTGACGTCATGGCCCATCCGCGCGCGCGCACCCCGATCAGCCGCCTGCTGGAGGCCTTGAGACCCCACCGCCGGCTCGTCTGGCTGGCCTCGAGCTGCTCGGTTCTCAACAAACTGTTCGATCTGGCCCCACCGGTGCTGATCGGCCTGGCCGTGGATGTGGTGGTGCGTCAGCAGACCTCCTGGCTGGCGGAGTTGGGGCTCAGGACCGTCCCCGCCCAGCTCACGGCCCTGGCGGTGGCCTCGTTTGTGATCTGGAGTGCCGAATCCCTGTTCGAATACCTCTACGGGGTGCTCTGGCGCAACCTGGCCCAGACCATGCAGCACGAGCTCAGGCTTGAGGCCTATGACCATCTGCAGAAGCTGGAGATGGCCTTCTTCGAGGCCGGAAGCAGCGGCCGGCTGATGGCCATCCTCAACGACGACATCAATCAGCTCGAGCGTTTTCTCGACCACGGCGCCAACGAACTGCTGCAGCTGACCACCACCGTGCTGGCGGTCGGTGGAGTGATGGCGGCCATCTCTCCCGGAGTGGCCGGAGTGGCCTTTCTGCCCATCCCGGTGATTCTCTGGGGCTCGATCCTGTTCCAGAAACGGCTGGCTCCTCGCTACCGCGATGTGCGTGAGCGGGCCGGCGATCTCAACAGCAGCCTGTCGAACAACCTCGGCGGGATGCTCACGATCAAGAGTTATGCCGCCGAGGCCTGGGAGCTGGAGCGAATCCGCCACCAGAGTGAGGCCTACAGAACCACCAACCAGCGCGCCATTCGTCTGTCAGCGGCCTTCATACCCCTGATCCGTTTTGCCATCCTCTTCGCCTTCCTGGCGATTCTGGTGATCGGCGGACTGCAGGCCTGGCGCGGCACGATCGCCGTGGGCTCCTACAGCTTTCTCGTCTTCATCACTCAGCGTCTGCTCTGGCCCCTCACCACCCTTGGTCGCACCCTCGATGACTACCAGCGGGCCATGGCCTCGAGCAACCGGGTCCTGGATCTGCTGGATACACCGATCGCCATCCCCGGGGGCGACAGGCCCCTGCCCCTCGCCAGCGTCCGCGGTGCCATCGAGTTCCGCTCGGTGAGTTTCGGCTACACCGGCCGGGAGCCCCTGCTGGTCGACTTCTCTCTGTCGGTTCCGGCCGGACACACTGTGGGCATCGTGGGGGCCACCGGCTCCGGCAAGAGCACCCTGGTGAAATTGCTGCTGCGGCTCTATGCCGTCCAGGACGGCGAGATCCTGCTGGATGACCAGCCGATCCAGGACCTGCGGCTGGGCGATCTCCGGCATGCCATCGGCCTGGTGAGCCAGGACGTGTTCCTTTTTCACGGCAGCGTGGGCGAGAACATCGCCTACGGGAGTTTTGGCGCCAGCCCGGCCGCAATTGCGCGCGCTGCGCGGCTGGCCGAAGCCAGCGGCTTCATCGAAGCGCTTCCCCAGGGATACGACACCGTGGTCGGGGAGCGGGGGCAGCGGCTCTCAGGGGGCCAACGCCAGCGCATTGCCCTGGCCCGGGCGATTCTCAAGAATCCGCCGGTGCTCATCCTCGATGAAGCCACTGCGGCTGTCGACAACGAAACGGAGGCAGCCATCCAGCGGTCCCTGGAGCTGATCACCGCCGAGCGCACCACCCTGGTGATCGCGCACCGACTCAGCACCGTGCGTCATGCCGATCGGATCGTGGTGATGGAGCACGGCCGGATCGTCGAGCAGGGAGGCCATGACGAGCTGTTGCGCCGCGGAGGCGCCTACGCCCGGCTCTGGCGGGTTCAGGCCGGCCTGCGCGAAGACGAGGCGCTCCTGGCCTGAATGCACCAGCATGGGGTGATGTGATTCCAGGTCCCCAGCGGCGGCGGGCCCTCGCCCATGGCCCAGACATCCGGTCCCTTTGAGCTGCCTCCCCTGGCCCGACAGGAGCTGGTGGAGCTGCCCATCACTTCGCTGCAGCCCACCCAGCTCTGCCTGGGACTGGCGGAAGTGCGCTCCAGGGCCAGTGATTTCGCCAGAGAAACGGCCGCGGAGCGTCGTCGCTACCTGCGCACCCGGCCGGTGCCGGTGGCGGTGAGCAGTGCGGGGGAGCACTGGATGATCGACCGGCACCACCGGCTGAGGGCCCTGATGGAGGTGGATTCCAGCGCCACCGTCTTCTGCTCGGTGGTGCTGGAACTGGTGGGAGCCAGCCGCGCTCACTGTCTCGAGGAACTCAACCGGCGGGGTTGGCTCTACCTGCGTGATGGCGAAGGCCGGGGCCCCCTCCCGCCCGAGCGGCTGCCGACGGACCTGGTCAGCCTGGAGGACGACCCCTTTCGCAGCCTGGTCTGGAAACTGAAGCAGGAGGGCCTGATCCGCCCCCAGCCGCAGGTGCCGTTCCTGGAATTCCACTGGGGCAGCTGGTTGCGTCGCCAGAATCTGCCCAGCTTCGGCTCGATGGACCTCGAACCCGCTCTTGCCGAGGCCCGGCGCCTGGTGCGCGCCCAGGGGGGCCTTGGCGGACCACCCTCCAGCTGAGCGGGTCCAGCCAGGGAAGTGGTACAAACCGGCCCGGGGGGGAGGAGAGCCGCTCGGCCTGGATGAAATAAGGTTTCATGAAGGTGACAAAGGGCCCAACCTTCCCCTGTCGCACAAGCCCATGCCCAGCTCTTCCGGCCCCTCTTCCGCCCGCTGTCCCGTCGTCTTCACGACAGTCGCGGCGCTGTGGTCTTGAAGCGGCAACGTCCCCAGGTTCCCATGACGTCCAGCCAAGGATCCCGCCCCCTGCCCATCGTCCTGGCGATGCTGCTTGGTCTGGGAGGAGGTCTGGCGCTCTCCGGTCCCCTGGCCTCGTTACTGCCCAAGGACTGGGCCTCCCAGACCGCCAGGCTCACCGGTCAACTCAGCAATCCCTTCGCTGCCTGGGGGGACAACGGCCGTGATGTGCTGGTGCTGGGCACCGACGTGGGCGGCGGCAACACCGATGTGATGTTCTCGATCCGCATCGAGAACGGTGTCACCCATGTCACCCAGGTTCCCCGAGACACCTATATCGACTCGGCCCGTTTCGGCGGCATCAAGGCCAACGCCCTCTACGCCTACGGAGGAGCCGAAGCGGTCAAGCAGGAGCTCTCGGAGCGGCTGGGCCGCCCGATCGATCACCACCTGCTCGTGAATCTCGGGGCGATACGCCGCATGGGCGATGTTCTCGGTGGTGTCGAGGTGAACGTGCCCAAGCGCATGTATTACGTCGACAACAGCCAGGGCCTCTACATCGACCTTCAGCCGGGCCTTCAGACCCTCAAGGGTCGCGATCTGGAGGGGTTCCTGCGCTGGCGCCACGATGAGGAAGGGGACATCGGCCGGATCGACCGTCAGAAGCTTGTCCTCACCGCCCTGTTCAGCAAACTGACGCGCCCCGAGAATCTGGTGCGGCTGCCCAGCCTGATCGCAGCGGCCGGCCAGGACCTGAAGACGGACCTGGGGCCGATGGAAATCGGTGGCCTGATCACGGCCATGGCCACCACCCGCTTCGATGCGGAGCGCCTGAGCGGCCGGCCCTTTGATCTCAACGGCATCAGCTACTGGGAGGCCGACTGGCCGCCCCGTGATGTGGAAGCCATCAACGCCACGACGGTCGATGGCGACCACCGCCAGCGCTTCCTCTTCTGAGGCTCAACCCCAGTCAGGACCGGCCTCTGCCGAGGCCCCCGGCAGCCGCTCCAGGGCCGGCCGCTCACCGCACAGGGCTGCCGCCAGCAGCTCGGCCAGGGCCGGCACCAGGGCGAAGGGGCTGCTGAGCCCGGCGAACAACCAGAGGCCAGCGGCCCCAGCCACTGGACCCACCAGCGGCGGTCCACTGCTGCAGAAGCTCACCGGCACCTGCGCGAAGCTGGCCGGCACCTGGCCAAGGCGAGGATCGATCCGCCCCAGGGCCCGCCGCAGCTCCAGCTCCTGAGCCGCAGCCTGGGGTGGGGCGCCGCAGGCGCTGCCTGGCCTGATCAGGCTGCTCTGGCCCAGCAGCAGGCCCTCGCCCCAGGGCGCCAGGCCAGGATCGACGATCCACTCCGGCCGCTGCAAGCGATCCGCCCGTTGCTCGAGACCCTGGCGCCGGGCGACGAGCGGCATGAGGATGTCGTTGGGCTGGATCAGAGCCGAACGGCTCAGCAGCTCGCGGCTCAGCGAAGCATCCTCGAGCCGCAGCACTCCGGCCCAGCTCACC
>NZ_JAYGIA010000075.1:0-30874 GCF_034931165.1 Synechococcus sp. BA-124 BA4
CTCCCCCCTGGTGCTGGAGGCGGAGAGTCGCGGCCGGCGTCTGCTCGATGAACCGGCCCTCTGGCCCAGGGCCCTGGCGCTGGCGCAGGAACTCGTCTCACCCTGGCTGGCCGCCGATGGCTAGAACGTCGAAGCAGAGGGGCCATGTCCATGCCCAGTCCAAGCGTTGCCTCCATTGCCGACGCTGCCCGGCCGATCACGCCCCAGCGGATCACCGACGATCTCGACCGTCTGCTGGAAGTGCTGCCCGAGCGGGTGGGTGAAGCGCTGGCGAGCCCCTTCAGCCGTGAGCAGCTGCTGGAGGTGGTGCTCGACCTGGGCCGTGCCCCAGAAGCGCGCTACCCGGGCCGTGCCCAGCTGCTGGACCAGCGGCCCATTGACCGGGCCGATCTGGCGGCGGTGGTGCAACGGCTCGGGTCCTTCGGTGGCGATAACCGGGCCGGCATCGAGCGCACCCTCCACCGCATCAGTGCGATCCGCAACCGCGGCGGGGAGGTGGTCGGACTCACCTGCCGGGTCGGCCGGGCGGTCTTCGGCACGGTGGCGATGGTGCGCGACCTGCTCGACAGCGGCCAGTCACTGCTGCTGATGGGCCGCCCCGGTGTGGGTAAGACCACGGCTCTCCGGGAGATCGCCCGGGTCCTGGCCGATGACCTGGAGCGCCGTGTGGTGGTGATCGACACCAGCAACGAGATCGCCGGGGATGGCGATATCCCCCATCCCGCCATCGGCCGGGCCCGGCGCATGCAGGTGGCACGGCCTGAGCACCAGCACCAGGTGATGATCGAGGCGGTCGAGAACCACATGCCCGAGGTCATCGTGATCGATGAGATCGGCACCGAACTCGAGGCCCAGGCCGCCCGCACCATTGCCGAGCGCGGCGTGATGCTGGTGGCCACGGCCCACGGCAACGAGCTGGCCAACCTGATCAAGAATCCCACCCTGGCGGATCTGATCGGGGGCATTCAGTCGGTCACCCTGGGGGATGAGGAGGCCCGCCGGCGCGGCTCCCAGAAGACGGTGCTGGAGCGCTGCTCCGACCCCACCTTCCCCCTGGCGGTGGAGATGCACAGCCGCAGCCGCTGGCTGGTGCACCGCGATGTGGCCCGTACCGTCGACCAGCAGCTGCGGGGTCAGCCGGTCCGACCTCAGGTCCGCGAACTGGGCAGCGACGGCCTCCTGCGCCTCAATGATCCCGAGCCCGGTCCTGCTTCCCCCCGGATGCCGCGACGTGGTCTGTTGGCGGCCGGGGATCGGCCTCCCCCAGGGCCGTCCCTGGCGCCGGTTCCGCTGCCTGACCCGGAGCTGCTTCCGCCCCATCGCCGCTTGGCACCACCGACTCCTGCGGCCCCGCCCCTGCGCCTCTACTGCTGTGGGGTCAGCCCCCAGTTGCTGGAGCAGGTGGTGCGCAGCCGCCAGCTGCCGGTGGAGCGCGCCAGCCTGGTGGAGGACGCCGATGCGGTGCTCAGCCTGCGTCAGCAGCTGGGCCGTGAACCCCAGGTGCGCAGCCAGGCCCTTGAGCGGCATGTGCCCATCCTGGTGATCAAGGCCGACACCCTTCCCCAGATCCAGCGGGGTGTGGAGCGACTGTTGCGTCGTCGCGGTGGTGACGGGGACAGGGAAGCAGGCGCCACGGGCCCTGCCATCGCCCCCGATGACGCCCATGGAGCCATGGAGGAATGCCGTCTGGCGGTGGAGCAGGTGGTGCTTCCCCAGGGGCGGCCGGTGGAGCTCCTGCCCCGCAGTCCGTCGGTGCGCCGCATCCAGGCCGATCAGGTGAACGGGTACGGGCTGCGCAGTGCCGAATTCGGCAGCGGTGACCAGCAGCGGCTGCGGGTCTTTCCCCCCTGAATCGCTCCGAGCGGGGGCAGGCGGTTCGCCTCGGCCACCCAGAGATTGACGAAGGACGTCCCGCTGTGGGTAACTATCAGGGCAACCGGTCAAGCGCCCGACCAACCCGGATCCAACCGCATGGATCGCCTGGGTTTGTAGGCCGCCGCTGGAGCTTTGGGCCGTCGCCAAGTGGTAAGGCAGCGGGTTTTGGTCCCGCCATTCCTAGGTTCGAATCCTAGCGGCCCAGTTCTGAGAGATCCCTGCGTGACCCCCAGCCCTCTGCTGGTGTTCGATTTTGATGGCGTCCTCGTCGACGGCATGGCGGAGTACTGGTGGGCGGCCCGCCAGGCGGCCCAGAGGCTGCGGCCGGATCTCAACCTGCCCGAGCAGGCGCCCGCCGCGTTCGTCCGGTTGCGCCCGCTGATCCACAAGGGCTGGGAGATGGTCCTGGTGGCCGCGGAGCTGGCCCGCAGCTCCAGTCAGCTCACCGCTCCGGGGGTGGCCTACGACCAGTCCCTGGCTGCGGCGCTGGCGCACTGGGGCTGGAGTCCCGAGACCTTGCAGGCCGGCCTTGAAGCGGTGCGCCGGGAGGCCATTGCGGCCGATCGTCACCACTGGCTGGCCCTGCATCGCCCCTATCCCCACGTCCCGCAGCGGCTGCGGGCCCTGGCGGCCGAGGGGGCCGACTGGGCCTTGCTCACCACCAAGGGCGGTGCCTTTGCCCGGGAGCTGCTCGCGGCCCAGGGCCTCACCCCTCTGCACACCTACGGCCACGAGGATGGGAGCAAGCCCGAGGTGCTGCTGCGCCTGCGTGCCATGCAGCGGCCGCTCTGGTTCATCGAGGACCGCCGACCCACCCTCGAGGCGGTGCGCGCCACGGCCGGACTGGAGGCGGTGCGCTGCTTCCTGGTGAGTTGGGGCTATCTGGGGCCCCACGACCTGATCGACCTGCCCGAGGGCCTGGCCCTGCTGGAGCCGGCGACCTTCTCGGCCCCCTTGGCGGCGTGGCCCTGATCCGCTAGCGTACGCCTGTACTAATTCTGGGTTGCCCGGCGCCAGGTGGCGCTGCCGCTGTTTCGCCACCGCCTTGATACATGCAGCGGCTTTGGTGGCACCTGTAGCTCTGAGGCCGCACGGCGACATCCCCACCCAGGGTCCGTCCCTTCCGGTCCATTCCTTCGTTCTCTTCTGACCATGCCTGCCGACTCCAAGAGCACCGACCTCAGGGCTGCCCAGCCCCGCTCCTCGAGCGCAACGGCGGCCGGGGCGGCCGAGCGCGACAAGGCCCTCAACCTCGTCCTGGGCCAGATCGAGCGCAACTTCGGCAAGGGCTCCATCATGCGCCTGGGGGATGCCTCCCGGATGCGGGTGGAAACCATGCCCACCGGTGCCCTCACCCTGGATCTGGCCCTGGGCGGCGGGTATCCCAAGGGCCGGGTGGTGGAGGTCTATGGGCCGGAGAGTTCCGGCAAGACCACCCTCACCCTCCATGCCATCGCCGAGGCGCAGCGCCGCGGCGGTGTGGCCGCCTTCGTGGATGCCGAGCATGCGCTCGATCCGGTCTACGCCGCGGCTCTGGGGGTCGATGTGGAGAACCTGCTGGTTTCCCAGCCCGACACCGGTGAAATGGCCCTGGAGATCGTTGATCAGCTGGTGCGCTCCGCCGCGGTCGACATCGTTGTGGTCGACTCGGTCGCAGCCCTGACTCCCCGCGCCGAGATCGAGGGGGAGATGGGGGACCTTGCGGTGGGCAGCCAGGCACGGCTGATGAGCCAGGCGATGCGCAAGATCACCGGCAATATCGGCAAGTCTGGCTGCACGGTGATCTTCCTCAACCAGCTGCGTCAGAAAATCGGCGTCACCTACGGCAATCCCGAAACCACCACTGGCGGCAACGCCCTCAAGTTTTATGCCTCGGTGCGGCTCGACATCCGCCGCATTCAGACCCTCAAGCGCGGCACAGAGGAATACGGCATTCGCGCCAAGGTCAAGGTGGCGAAGAACAAGGTGGCGCCGCCCTTTCGCATCGCTGAGTTCGACATTCTTTTCGGTCGTGGCATCAGCACCCTGGGCTGTGTGATCGATCTGGCGGAGGAAACCGGTGTGGTGATCCGCAAAGGTGCCTGGTACAGCTACGGCGGGGACAACATCGGTCAGGGCCGCGACAACACGATCAACTGGCTGGAGCAGAACCCGGAGCAGAAGGAGCAGATCGAGGCCGAGGTTCGGCGGAGGCTCACTGAGGGAGCTGATGTGACGGCCAATTCGCTCAAGCCACTGGCGGCAGCTGCCGCCAAGCTGGCCGCCAGCAGTTCCGCCGCTTCGTCGGCATCGGAATCAGGCGAGTCAGTGCTGGACTCCGAGGCTGCCTCTCTGGAATCTGCCGCCAGCTGAGATCAGCTCAGCGGGCTCAGATCAGAGGCGCTTCCAGTCTGCTGGCCTCGGGCTCGTGCCCGGGGGCAGTAGGACCTCGCGCGGGTGGCTGGGCCTGTTGCAGGAAGGTGGCGACCCGCTGAAGTTCCTGGATGGCCTCGGCGCCTTCAAGTTTCACCAGTTCGCAGCCGTTGCGTGATTCCACCCAGCTGATTCCGAAATCGGAGACCAGAAAGCGCACCATGTGGGCATCCCCGAGGTCGGCCACGAAAGAAGCTCCGTGGCCATCACGGCCATCACCGCAGACGTAGCAGGTGGCCACGAGGCCTTTGCGCTGCAGACTGTTGGCCAGGGCCTGCAGGCTCATCACCAGGTCCAGCACCACGGAGCGGTACTGCTCAGCGAGGCGGGGAAACATCGTCCAGCTCAGAATGTGGGTTGATCCTAAGGTTTTCTTCCACTTTCTGCCACGGCTTCAGGCCGGTGTGGTCAAAGGCGCACCGGCCACCCGCTCAATCAGAGAGCGTCCACCAGCCGACGGCCGGCCCGATGAAGCGCACGGTGATCCAGAACAGCACCAGGGCTGCGATTCCCACCCATGCTCCCTGGGTGGAGACCTGAACGAAGCGGTCGGCCTGGTGGCGGGTCAGGGGCAGCCAGGGGGCCAGCCGCGGAGACTGATCCTTGGCCGAACTGGGTTTCTTCTGGGGACCGCGGGGCGGCAATCCCTGGTCCGAGCGGCGTTTGGCCTCTCCCATGCGTCCCGGCGATGTCCTGGCGGCAACCAGGCTACGGGCTCCCCTTCGGCTGGTTGATCCGGGCCGTTGCTCAGAGCGGCAGCAACCTGTTCAGGGCCACCCATGGCTCCAGGGCGCTGAGGACCTGGTGCCCCCAGCTGCGGCTGCGCAGGCGTCCGTCCAGCACCGCCAGCCGCCCCCCGCTCCGGCGCAGCCCCGCCAGCGCCAGCTGGAGACGGGTCATGGCCTCCGGCAGAAGCAGCTCCCGGAACCAGTCGCGGCCGGCCTGGCGCAGCCGGTTGACCCGGGCGGCCGTGAGCGGGTCTTCGAGGCTGGCGATCGGCAGTGGACCGACGATCACCTGGCGCGGCAGGGGCAGTCGACCCTGGTGATCCAGCCACCATTGCCAGCCGCAGCAGATCACCCCATTGCTCTCCGGTGCGGTGGTTTCGTGGCCCACCCGGCGGCCGAACTCCGCCGCCAGGGAGCTGGCGAGGCTGAGCCGCTGGGAGTGTTCATCCACCAGCACGATCGTCAGGCCGCTCTGGCCCAGCACCAGCCTCCGGCTGTGATCGAGCAGATGGGTGCCGAAGTGCGGACTGTTGGGGAAGGGCTGGCCCAGGGGCGCGTACAGGGGCATCGGATCGGAGAGGGGCGGATCCGAGAGGTTCACGCTCACCTGAGGGTTGATGCCGGCCAGGGCGGCACTGCGCCCGAACTGGCCCACCAGCACGGCGCCGCGGTTGTGGAGCAGGCCCTCCATGGCCTCCAGCGGCTCGAGTGGCTGGCGGTGCAGGCGCCACTGCAGCAGCTCCCGGTCGACGCTGGCCCAGCTGGCCCAGCCTGGTCCGACGGCTGACCGCCAGAGTTGCCAGACCTCCGGCAACGGCCCAAGCAGCGCCAGCAGGTGCCGCAGAGGAGCTTCCTCCTCGGGACTGATCGGCACCAGTCCGGAAGGGGTGGCGGGATGAGCGAAGATTCTTCGGCTCATACGCTCATGCAGGACCAGCAGGCTGGGTTCGGCGCTCGGCAACACCCGGCGCAGCCGCTCCCAGTCGCCGATCTCGATCGGACGATCGAGGGCCTGGCGCAACTGCTGGTGCAGCCGTTCGGCCTCCGGAACGACGAGTTGCCGCTCCCCCAGCTGGCCCTGGCGCCAGGCCAGCTCCAGCTCCGCGTGATTGAGCAGCCAGAGGGGGGCCTCGGCGGGGGCGCCGGTGGATCCTTCCCAGCAGGGCAGTTGCAGGCCCACGGCCTTCAGCCTGGGTATCTCCACCTGCTGCAGGCGGCGGCGCAGGGGGTCACTCACCACCAGGGCGATCGCCGCTTCCCCGAGGGCCAGGGGGACCAGCAGCCCCACCAGCCAGTCGGGGTCGCTGCCCGGGGCCAGGCGCACCAGGGTGTGATCGGCGCGCCGCAGGCTGCGTGCCACCAGCCGACTCATGGTCAGGTGGTGCGGCCAGCGGATGCCGCCCTCCTTGAGCAGGAGCTGCTTGAGCTGCTGGTGGGCGCGGGCTTCCAACATCGCGGAATCGTAGGAAGGTGGGGCCAGTGGGCCGTACCAGCGATGACAACCCTCTGGCGTGAGCGACCGGTGGGAGTGGTGGGTCTGGGCCTGATCGGTGGCTCGATCGGGCTTGACCTGATGGCCCTTGACGTGGATGTGCGTGGACTCGTTCACCGCCAGGCCACGGTGGAGCGGGCCCGGCAGCGGGGCCTGGCCCGCCAGGTGAGCACGGATCCGGCGGTGCTCACGGGCTGTGCGCTCGTGCTGCTGGCCCTGCCGCTCGATCAGCTGCTGGCGCCCTCGCCGGAGCTGCTGGCGGCTTTGCCGAAGCAGGCGGTGATCGCTGATCTGGCCTCGGTGAAGGCGCCGGTGCTGGCGGCCTGGGAGCCGCTTGTTCCGCGCTTCGTGGCCACCCACCCGATGGCCGGCACAGCCGCGGCCGGTGTGGAGGCAGGCCAGCCGAACCTGTTTCGCGGCCGCCCCTGGGTGGCCACCCCCACGCTTCATACCGACCCGGAGGCCATGGCACAGATCCGCGACCTGGCGCGCGCCCTCGGGGCCCGATGGCTGGAGTGCGACGCCCAGGACCATGACCGGGCCGTGGCCCTGATCTCCCACCTGCCGGTGCTGGTGAGCGCCGCCCTGTTGCGGGCTGCGGAGCAGGGCGCGGAGGCGGCACCCAGGGCGGCCATGCCTCAGCTGGTGCGTGCTCTGGCCTCCAGCGGCTTCGCGGACACCACCCGGGTGGGTGGCGGCAATCCCGAGCTGGGCACCCTGATGGCACGGAGCAACAGGGCCGCCGTGGTCGAGGCCCTCGGGCAGTACCGCCAGGCCCTTGACGGCCTTGAGGGCCTGCTCGAGCGGCACGACTGGGAGGGGCTGGCCAGGGAGCTGGAGAGCTGCCGGGCTTTGCGGCAGGAGTTTCTCTGAATCCCGGCCTAGGGCAGGGCCAGGCTTCTGCCACGAGCCTGCAGCAGTTGCCTGCTGGCCATCAAGGCCGAAAGGGTCACCCCCGCGGTGCCCTCGCCGGGGTGGATGCTGTCGCCGCAGAGCCACAGCCCCGGGAGGGGGGTGCGACTGGCCAGGCCGAAGGGGCCGAAGCGGGAGGGATGCTGCCCCAGCCCGCCCACGAACCCGTAGGGCCGCCCGGTCCAGCGGGCGAATCCCCGGGGAGTCGCCAGTTCCCTGTGGCGCCAGGCCGCGGTGTCGAGCCCCAGGTTCCGCTGCAGGCCGTCCTGAATCCCGGCCATGGCCTGCGCCTTGGCCTTCGCATAGGCTTCCCTTTCCAGCTCCAGCCAGGGGCGTGCCTGGGTGAAGACGCTGGCGATCACCGTGGCCTGACCCGCCGGCGCCCGCCCATCTCCCTCCCGGCTCACCGACACGAACAACGATCCCGGGTCCGCCCAGTCGATCTGCAGATGAGCCGGACACTCCGCTGGCAACAGGGAGCGCTCGACTGCGCCATAGAACACCAGCGCCCCGCTGGGGTCGGGGAAGCCGCTGACCCGCTCGCGGTAGGTCTCGGGCATCGCCTCCCCCAGCAGACCGGCCAGAGCCTGGGGGGGGAGTGTCACGACCACATCACGGCTGAAGCTGGTGAAGGATCCCCCGCCCGGCCCCTCCCCCCTCACGCACCAGCCCTTCGGTTGCGCCGGTTGAAGACTCGTTACCCGATGGCGCAGGTGCACGTGACTACCCCACGCGGCCAGTGCGGTTTCGAGCGTGGCGCTGAGGGCCTGCATCGAACCCTGGAGGTGCCACAGGCCCAGGGGCGCCTGGGCCATGGTCAGCACGCTGACGCCGTAGAGGGCGGCGGTTCCCTCGGCCGGTTCCTGGGAGTACAGGCGCAGTTGGAGATCCAGGAAGCGCCGCAGGCGAGGATTGCCTCCACAGCCGCTCAGGCGCAGCAGATCGGCCACGCTGGCGAGGGCCAGGGCCCCGCTGGCGAGATTGGCGGGCCTCAGTGCCCTCAGCAGCTGGCCCAGGTCCCAGAGGGTGCGGGGAGGCAGCACCGGATGGCGCCCCGCGAAGGACCAGTTGGCCGCATGCAGGGCGGCGCACAGGCTCCAGAAGGGCTCACTGCCGGGGAACTGCCGCTGCCGCTCCTGGCGCCAGCGCTCAGGGTCCCGCCACAGGCGGACGGGGGCCTGGCCGTCGCAGAGATCCACCACGCAGCCTGGATCGAGCGGGGTGGCCGCCGGTGCTTCGACCCCCAGATGGCGGAACAGTCGGTCATGGATGCCACCAGGCTCCAGCCCCGCCACCTGGGTGGCCCCGACATCGAAGACATAGGGCCCACGTCGAAAGGTGCCGGCGCAGCCCCCCGTCTGGCTGTGGGCTTCCAGCAGCTGCACCGAGAGACCGTCCCGGGCCAGCAGCGCGGCGGCGCTCAGCCCGGCGATGCCGCCGCCGATGACCGTCACATCCAGTCGCGCGGCATCCGTGGCAGGGGAGATGGCGGCGGAGGAGCTGACGGCCAAGCGCTGGGCGGCGGGTGCGGCCGGCATGCTGGCAGGCGTGGCATGGCCTGCGATGCGCGAAGCCTGGGTGCGTTGGCTGGAGGAGACCCTTGGCGAGGAGGTGGAGCGCTGCCGGCCCGTGGGCGGCGGCTGCAGTCACAGCGCCTGGGCCCTGGAGCTCGCCGGTGGCGGTCGGGTGTTTGTCAAGACGAACCAGGCCCGGCTCCTGCCTGTGCTGGAGGCGGAGATGGAGGGCCTGCTGGCCCTGGGCGAGGCAGCCGCAGCGGAGCTGGTGGTGCCCAGGCCTCTGCACTGCGCGCTGGCGGGCTCCCAGTCCCTGCTGGTGATCGACTGGCTGGACCTGAACCCTGGTGGAGCCGGCTCAGGTGCTGCCGGAGCAGCGGCCGATGAGTCTGATCTGGCCTGGGAGGCCGCCGGGGCGGCCCTGGCCCGCTTGCACCGTCGCAGTGCCTCCTCCGGCTCCCAGGGTTTCGGTTGGCCGCGGGACAACTACATCGGCAGCACCCCTCAGCCCAATCGCTGGAGCCAGGACTGGGGGCGCTTCTTTGCCGAGCAGCGCCTGGGACCGCAGCTGAAGTTCGCCGAGAGCTCGGGCCGGCGTCTGAAGGGAAGCCGGAAGCTGCTGGAGTTCACCCCGCAGTGGCTGAATGGCCATGGCGCCGTTCCCTGTCTGGTCCACGGTGACCTCTGGGGTGGCAATGCCGCCCGGATGGCCTCCGGCTCGATCGCCCCGGGCTCGGCAGGGGTGGCTCTGTTTGATCCAGCGGTCTACCGGGGGGACAGGGAAGTCGATCTGGCCATGGCCCAGCTCTTCGGTGGATTCCCGCCTGCCTTCTTCAGCGGCTACGAGGGGGAATGGCCCAGGCCTGCCGGCCATTCCCGGCGTCGCCGCCTCTACGACCTCTATCACCTGCTGAACCACGCCAACCTGTTCGGCGGGGGGTACTGGGGACAGGCCCAGGCCCTGATCGACGAGCTGGTGGCCTGAACGGCCTGTCTCCTGGATGGGCCCCTGTTCTCAGCCCAGGTATTCCTGACGCAGGGTCTGGAACTGGGAGACAACACCAGCGCGCTTCTCGCTGGTGCTGAGGTTCTTCCAGCTCCATTGGCCGACCACCACCAGACCGAGAAGTTCAAGCAGGCCTGGCACCACTGGCAGCAGGTTGATGGTGTCGAGCACCCCCTTGATCAGCACCTGGGCCACGATCACCGCCAGCAGGATGCCGACACCCTTGCCGATCCGGCTGACCTGCGACCAGTCCACCTGATCCAGGGTCGTGTTGACCTTGGAGAGGATCTCGCCGTAGCGCTCGCTGAAGTTGGTGCCAGCTTCGCTCTCCGCCCATGAAGTGCCGGCCTCGCTGGTCGTCGGCTCCTGTTCGGTGGTTGCGTCGCTCATCAATGGAGTGGCGATGGTGTGAGAGTCAAGGGCTCAAGGTATCGGCATGGGCAGCGGCTGGCCAGAGAGGTTTGCGGTTGATTGGCATCAGCTGACCGTTCTGCGGGCCGTGCTGGCTGCCGTGGCGCCCCAGGAGGGCTGTGCTCTGCTTCTGGGGGACCCCGTGCCCTCGGCCCCCGGAGTGCCGGCTCCCGCCCGTCTGCGGCTGATCTGGCCTTGCCTGAACGTCTGGCCGGAAAGCGAGCAGCGTGTCGAGCGTTTCGCCATTGACCCCCGCGAGCAGTTGCTGGCCCAGAAGTGGGGTCGGCGGCGTGGCTGGCAGGTGCTCGGCTCGGCCCACAGCCATCCCAGTTCGGCGGCGGTCCCCTCCGTCACCGATCGCGCCTGGGCCTTCCCTCCGGCCTTGATGCTGATCCTCGGCTCCTCCGGGGAGGTGCGGGCCTGGTGGATCTCGGAGTCGGCCGCTGATCCCTCCGCCCTGCCGGCTGCGCGGGAACTGGCCCTGATCACGCCGGTTGCCCCTCCAGCAGAGGGGGGCGAGGATTTGGGAGAGTAGGGAGAGGGCCGCCGCTCGCGGTCCCTTCTGCGGCCCACGGCCTTCTCGCCCATGCTTCCCCCTGACATCAGCGGCGTCCAGCTCAGTCCCGACGAGGTGGCGCGTTTTTCCCGTCATCTGATCCTGCCGGAAGTGGGCATGGCGGGGCAGAAGCGTCTCAAGGCCGCCTCCGTGCTCTGCGTAGGCACCGGCGGGCTGGGTTCCCCACTCCTGCTTTATCTGGCTGCAGCCGGAGTGGGCCGACTCGGCATCGTCGACTTCGACGTGGTGGATCACTCCAACCTGCAACGCCAGGTGATCCATGGCACCAGCTGGGTGGGCAAGCCCAAGATCGAATCGGCCAAGGCGCGCATCCTCGAGATCAACCCCCACTGCCAGGTGGATCTCTATGAAACGGCACTCACCAGCGAGAACGCGCTCGAGATCATCGAGCCCTACGACCTGGTCTGCGACGGGACCGACAACTTCCCCACCCGCTACCTGGTCAACGACGCCTGCGTCCTGCTGGGCAAGCCCAATGTCTATGGCTCGATTTTCCGCTTCGAGGGGCAGGCCACGGTCTTCAACCTCGATGCTGAAAGTCCCAACTACCGCGATCTCTTCCCCGAACCGCCGCCGCCGGGGATGGTGCCCTCCTGCGCCGAAGGCGGTGTGGTCGGGGTACTCCCCGGCATCATCGGCGTGATCCAGGCCACCGAGGCCGTGAAGATCATCACGGGCATCGGCACCACCCTCAGCGGCCGTCTGCTGCTCTTCGATGCCCTGGCCATGAAGTTCCGCGAGCTGAAGCTGCGGCCCAATCCCGAGCGGCCGGTGATCGACAGGCTCATCGACTACCAGGAGTTCTGCGGAGTGGGCGGCACGGCGCCGGGCCAGGAGGAGGCCGGCAGTGTGCCCAGTATCACCGTGGCCGAACTCAAGACCGTGATCGACGGCCAGCTGGAGGAGATCCTGCTGCTGGATGTGCGCAACCCCCCGGAAGCCGACATCGCCGTGATCCCGGGTTCCGTGTTGATGCCTCTCGACCGGATCGAGAGCGGTGAGGCCATCGAGGATGTGCGCCGGCTGGCCGAGGGCAAACGGCTCTACGTGCACTGCAAGCTGGGCGGGCGCAGCGCCAAGGCCCTGCTGGCCCTGGGACGCCATGGCATCGAAGGGGTGAATGTGACTGGGGGCATTCAGGCGTGGAGTGAGCAGGTGGACCCTGCCGTGCCGCTCTACTGAGTGCCTGGGTGATTCACGCCCTCAGTAGTCCACCCCCCGCTTGAGGTCGACGCCCCGCTCGGCGTAGTGCTTGTGGCAGACCATCTCGGAGTGCACACTGGCCAGATCGAAATAGGCGGGGGGATTCTTGCAGCGTCCGGTGATGATCACCTCCGTTTCCGCTGGTTTGCGCAGCAGGGTCTGCATGATCGGTTCAACGGGCAGCAGCTCCAGATCCACGGTGGGATTGAGCTCATCGAGGATCACAGTTTTATAGAGACCACTGGAAATGGCAGCTCTGGCGATTTCCCAGGCCCTCTCCGCTTCGACATAATCAATAGGCTGCTGTTGTCCTCTCCAGACGATGGCATCTCGACCGGAGCGGAGATGATCCACCAGGTGGGGATAGCTTTCGCGCAGGGCCGCGATTGCCGCATCTTCGGTGTAACCGCTTCCGCCCTTGAGCCACTGCAGGATCAGCACACGGTGGCTCTTGTCCTGGCTGATGCCCCGGCCGATCGCCTGCAGGGCCTTGCCAAGGGCACTGGTGGATTTCCCCTTGCCTTCGCCGGTGTAGATCTCGATGCCGGCGATGCCGGTGCTGTCGTTGGCCTCGCGCCGGTGGGCCCTCATCTCGGAGTGCAGATCGGCGAGCTGCACCAGCGACCGCGGCGCGCCACGGCCGGTGACGATCACTTCCATGCCCGCCGGTTTGTCGGCGAGGGTGCGCACCACCTCGTCCACCTCCAGCAGGCCGAGGTCGAGCACCGGGCTGAGTTCATCCAGGACCACCACCGAATACAGGGCACTGGCGATGGCGCCCTTGGCGATATCCCAGCCTCGCTGGGCTTCCTGGCGATCGAAGCGGGTGGCCTCCTGGGCGCTGAAAAAGTCGCCCCGACCGGTGCGCACCTGATCGATCAGGTGGGGGAAGCCCTGTTGCAGGGCTTCGATTGCCGCGTCTTCGTCGTAAGCGCGGCCGGGTCCCTTGAGGAAGCGCAGCAGCAGCACCCGGGTGCGCTTGCGCTCGCAGATCCCCAGGCCGATGGTGCGCAACACCACACCGAGGGCCGCCTGGCTCTTGCCTTTGCCGTCGCCGTCGTAGACGTGCAGCTGGCCGTGGCTGCGCTCGTGGCTGTCGGAGGCCGTGCGGATGCCGATCGCCCGGGACGACGCACCGGAGGCCGCGCTTGAGGTCGGTGCCATGGCCTGGCCTTCTACCGTTGGATCTTAACGACCCCTGTCCGAGGCCATGACCCCACCGGCCCTCCATCCGCTGGTGGAATTCCTGCCAGTTCCGCTGGAGCAGGCCCTCGGCCAGCTGCGCCAGAGCGTCAGGGACCTGGGGGCCGTTCTGGTGGCCTACTCCGGTGGCGTCGACAGTGCCCTGGTGGCGGCGATCTCCGCTGAGCAACTCGGCGCCGGCGCCGAAGCCGTGACGGGAGTCTCGCCGGCCCTGGCACCCCATCTGCTGCGGGAAGCCCGCTCCCAGGCGGCCTGGATGGGAATCCGCCACCGGGAAGTGACCACCCGCGAACTGGAGGATCCCGATTACAGCAGCAATCCCACCGACCGCTGCTACGCCTGCAAGCGCGAGCTGCACGGATTGCTCGCATCCCTCACGGGCGGAGTGAGCCAGGTGCTGGATGGGGTGAACCGGGATGATCTCACCGATCACCGGCCTGGCATCCAGGCCGCCCGCGAGCGGGGTGTGCGCTCGCCCCTGGCCGAGCACGGCATCGACAAGGCGGCCGTGCGCCAGATCTCCAGAGCCCTGGGCTTCCCCTGGTGGGACAAACCGGCCCAGCCCTGCCTGGCCTCACGTTTTCCCTACGGCGAGCCGGTCACGGCCTCACGCCTGCAGCGGGTCGCCGCGGCCGAGGACTGGCTGCGTCAGCGCGGAGTGAGACAGCTGCGGGTGCGCTGTCAGGGGGCGACGGCTCGTGTGGAGGTCCCTGCCGAGCAACTCGACGATCTGTTCAGCTGGCTGCCGCGCCAAGAGCTAGTGGACGCGTTCAGAAGCCTCGGCTTCGCCGCTGTGAGCCTGGATCTGGAGGGATTGATCAGCGGCAGGCTCAACCGTGAGGCGAGCCTGAAGCCAGCAGCGCCGGGGCCACTGGCTTCACCCGGCCTCAGGCGGCCAGATCCAGTGGTTCCCTGATCTGCTCGCTGATCGAATCCGGGGTTTCCCGGCGGAAACTCTTGAGATTGCGGCTGGCCGCCTCGAGTTCGTCGGCCAGTACCTGACAGGCCCGCTCCGGCATGGTGTGGTCGCCGCAGGTGAACACATCAACGGCCGCGTAGCCCGACTCGGGCCAGGTATGGATCGAGATGTGGGACTCAGCCAGCAGAGCGAGACCCGTGACCCCCTGCGGTTCAAAACGGTGGGTGATCAGATTGAGGAGGGTGGCGCCTGCACGTTTCGCTGCAATCGTGATGGCGTTCCTGAGAAATGCTTCGTCGTCGAGCTTCTTTGAATCGCAGTTGTAAAGCTCGAGAATGCAGTGTTTCCCCACCATGTCGGTGGTCGTCGTCGTGGGGGGGTGGCTCTGAAGGCTCTGAGGACTTTGAGCTCCACTCCATCCCGGGTTGGGGTGGAGGCAGGGCAGGGTCTGGGTCATCGAATGCGTGCAAACAAGCCCCCATCCTACGCATCCCTTCAGGTTTCCTACGGGTGACCGCCCGAATCCACCAGCTCCCCCTGGCAGATCCGCACCACCTGGGAGTCCCCCCCTTGCCAGGCGGAGCTGAACGACGTCAGGTGGGTGGCGCTCACCAGGCACTGGTGGCCCGTGCCCACCACCTCCAGCAGCAACTCCTGCCGCTTCGGGTCGAGCTCTGCCAGAACGTCGTCGAGCAGCAGCAACGGGGGCTCACCCCAGAGCTGCTGCACCAGCTCCAGTTCCGCCAGTTTCAGGGCCAGCACGAGCGTGCGCTGCTGGCCGGCGGAGCCGAAGCGGCGGGCGGGCTCCTCCCCCAGCAGCAGTGCCACCTCGTCGCGGTGGGGACCCACCTGACAGGCTCCCAGGCGGCTTTCCTCCGGCCGCTGCCGCTGGAGTTGCTCCAGCAGAGCTTCGCGCCAGGGGGCCTCAGCTTCTTCCCCCTCCAGCTGGCTGCCGGCCTGGTAGCGCAACTCCAGTTGCTCGCGGCCGCCACTGAGCCTCTCCTGCCAGGCGGCGGCCAAGGGTTGAAGACGGGCCAGGGCACGGCGGCGGCGGCGGTGCAGGCGCGTGCCGATCAGGGCCATCTGCTGATCGAAGGCGTCGAGCAGTGAGTGCAGCTGCTGCTCCCCCTGGCCCAGCCCCCGGCGCAGCAACTGGCTGCGCTGGCGCAGCAAGCGGCCGTAGCGGGCCAGCAGTTCCCCATACACCGGTTCCAGCTGCAGCACCACTCGATCGAGCCACTGGCGCCGCAGGGCCGGCTCCCCCCGCACCAGCTCCAGGTCGAGGGCACTGAACCCCACGCAGCGCAGGGGGCCCACCAGATCGAGCTGGCGCTCCAGGGTCCTGCCGTTGCGTCGGGCCTGGCGCCCCCCCTGGCGCCTCACCTCGAGTTCCAGCTCCAGCTGATCAAGCACAGACGCTGGCTCTCCCGCCCCGGGTGAGTGGCTGTCGCCGCACCAGCCCCGCACCAGCGCCCGGCTCCGGCCATGGCGGATCAGGTCACGGTCGTGGCCGCTGCGGTGGGAGCGCAGGCTGCCGAGCAGCTCCACCGCCTCGAGCAGGTTCGACTTTCCTTCCCCGTTGGCGCCGATCACCAGCAGACGCGGCTCAGCGAGCTCGAGCGAGAGCTGGGCGTAGTTGCGAAAATCGAGCAGCTCCAGGCGATGCAGCCGAATGGGTCAGGAGCGACGTGCGGGTAAGCTACGACCACCGGGACAGGGATGACCTCCCCGCTCGGGCATGTAGCTCAGTTGGATAGAGCGTCAGATTCCGGTTCTGAATGTCGGGGGTTCGAGTCCCTCCATGCTCGCTTCATTCGGTTCCCCCGGCCGGCTCGCCTCGGTTGCGGCGAGCACCAGCCCCATGGCACGGATTCCGCCTGGGTCCACCATGAAGCCGTGCTGCTGCAGGGCTGAAAGCGCCTCCGGTGGTGCCGCCACCGAGATGCTGCAGCCACTCAGTTCACGGCGCAGGCGGGTGAGGGCACTGTGCACCAGCACCGCCAGCACGGTCGATCGCTGCGGATCCCGTGGCGAGGCCGAGAGATCCCAGAGATTGGCGTTGAGGGCCTGATCGCTGGTGGCTCGCACGAAGCCCACCAGGCGCCCCTGTGGATCACGCACGCAGAACTGCCAGGCGCTGCGCTCCAGCACCAGAGCCAGGCGCTGCTCATCCCGGCGCGACTCTCCGCAGGCCATCAGCAGGACGTTCAACTCCCCGGGCTGGGGGGGCTCGGTCTCCGTTCGGTAGCCCTCGGGCAGGCGTGGGGCGGGCGGTTGGCTGCGGAAGGGAATCAAGCGGGGTTCAACCGGTGTTGCGCATGCCAGCGGCGATGCCGTTGATGGTGAGCAGGGCACCGCGCAGCAGTTCGCTGCGGCTGTAGGTGCGGCCATCCTGGCCATCACCGCTGCCGGCTTCGCTCATCGGCGGCTGCCGGTTCTGGTCGCGCAGGCGTCGCAACAGGGCCACCTGCAGATAGCCCAGAGGCACGATCGTCTGATTGCGGAGATCGACCGAGAGCTGCAGGGCCGGATCACCGTCGAGCAGGCGGGCGTGGCCCGAGATCTTCAGCACGAGATCACGGGTGAGCTCGAACTCGGCCGCGATCACCTGGAAGATCTCCTCGAAGGCTTCACGGTGGCTGGGGCGACCCAGGGCCTGCACATAGTGATGAGCCAGGTCGAGATCCACCTTCGAGAGGGTCATCTCCACCTTGGAGATCAGCATCCGGAAGAAGGGCCAGCGCTGGTAGAGAAGACGCAGCAACTCGAGCTGGCCGGGATCGTCGTCGAGTTCCTCCTGCAGGGCTGCTCCCACGCCGAACCAGCTGGGCAGGAGGAAGCGACTCTGGGTCCAGCCGAACACCCAGGGGATCGCCCGCAGGCTGGAAAGGTCCTTGGCTCCACTCTTGCGGCGGGCGGGGCGGCTGGAGATCTGCAGCTTGCTGATCTCCTCGATCGGTGTGACCTGCTGGAAGAAGGCCACCAGATCGGGATTTTCATGCACCAGCCGCCGGTAGTGCACCCGGGAGCGGGCCGCCAGGCGGCCCATGAGGTCGTTCCAGACGGGTGTGTCATCGACGTTGGTGCTCACCAGGCTGTTCTGCAGCACGGCGGTGGTGACCGTTTCGAGGTTGTAGAGCGCCAGCTCCGGCAGGGAGTACTTCGAGGCCAGCACCTCGCCCTGCTCGGTGATCTTGATGCGGCCGTTGAGGGTGCCACTGGGCTGGGCCAGGATCGCCTGGTAGGCCGGGCCGCCGCCCCGTCCCACCGAGCCGCCCCGGCCGTGGAAGATGCACAACGCCACATCGTGCTCGCTGGCCAGCCGCTGCAGCGCGATCTGGGCCTTGTGGATCTCCCAGTTGCTGGAGAGGAAGCCGGAATCCTTGTTGCTGTCGGAGTAGCCGAGCATCACCTCCTGCAGGGGTTTGTCGGCTTCGGCGCTGCTGGCCAGCAGGGTCCGGTAGAAAGGCTCCGAGAACAGGCGCTGCATCACCGCCGGCGCCCGCTGCAGATCCTCCACCGTTTCGAACAGGGGGACCACCAGCAACTGGGTCTGGACCGCCTTGGGGTCCACCAGACCGGCCTCCTTGGCCAGCAGCAGCACCTCCAGCAGGTCGGAGACCGTGTGCGCCATCGAGATGATGTAGCTGCGGCAGATCCGGGAGCCGAATTCCTGCTGCAGCCGCTGCAGCATGCGGAACACCGCGAAGGTTTCGTCCGTGGCCGGGCTCCAGCGGGCTGCGGGCGGCAGCATGGGCCGGCGGGTCTGCAGTTCCTGGAGCAACCATTCCACGCGCTGCTCCTCCTCCATCTCCCCGTAGGGCGTGGGGAGCTGCAGGTAGCGGGTCAGTTCATCGAGGGCATCGCTGTGGCGGGTGCTCTCCTGGCGGATGTCGAGGCTGGCCAGGCAGAACGCGAAGATGTGCACCTGGCTCAGCAGGGTCTGCAGTGGTTCACAGCTGAGTCCCGTGGTCTGGAGACTGTCGCGCAGGAGTTCGAGATCCTGGCGCAGCTCGTTCACCGAGCCGTAGTGCAGTTCGGGCGGGGCGGCCGCCATCGGTCCGGTGCCCGTGCTCAGCACCGCCGGACCGGCATTCTCGCAGGGGGATTCCCAGCCGGCCTCCGCCAGCTGCTGATTGCGCTGGTGGGTGAGGCGTAACCGTTCGACGATGTAGCTGAGCTTGAGGCGATAAGGCTCGAGTCGGTAGCGGGCGGCCCGCTCCTCGTAGATCTCCGGGAAGCGCAGCCGGTCCATCTCCAGGGACTCGAGCAGCGGGGCACTCACCTGCGACCACTGCATCGAGATGCTGAGCTGGTCGCGCAGTCCCTGCACGGCCGTGATGTAGCGCTCGATCATCAGCTGGCGCTGATAACAGGCGGTCCGCCAGGTGATGTCGGGGGTGACGGAGGGGTTGCCATCCCGGTCGGAGCCCACCCAGGAGCCGAAGGTGCAGAAGGCATCCCGGGGCGGCTCCACATCCGGGTAACTGCTGGCGAGGGCATTGATGATGCGCTGCCGCAACAGGGGCATCGCGTCGAAGAGCACCTGCTGGAAGTAATGGAGGGCGTAGTCGACCTCATCGAGCACCGAGGGCTTGAACTGGTGCAGCTCGTCGGTGCGCCACCACAGCCGGATCTCCTCCTCCAGCTGCAGGCGCAGGCTGCGTTCGTCCTGCAGCTCCGTGGGGCTGTCCTGCTGCAGGCGGTGGATCAGGGCCGCCACCCGACGCTGTTTGTGCCGCACGGTGTGGCGCACGATCTCGGTGGGGTGGGCCGTGAACACGAGCCGGATGTCGAGTTCCCGCAGCAGGTTCTCGATCTGGGCGGGGGGAACGTTCAGTCCCCGCAGGCGGGTGAACAGCTCACGGAAGGTGGCAGGATCGGTCTGACTGGCCAGCGGTGGAGCGAAGGGATCAGGGCTGGCGGGAGTGGAGGATTCCTGAAGGCTGGCCAGGTAGCTGTCTTCCTCGATGTGCTGCTCGAGGATGTTCACCAGCTGGAAGTAGAGCGAGAAGGCGCGGGCCGCAGCGATCGCCTCCGAGAGGTCCATCTCCCGGATCAGCTGCACGATGGCGGCCGTGGTGTCGATCTCTCCGCCTGCGGCTTCCAGGGGGTCGCTCAGCCGCTTGAGTCGCAGCAGGCGCTCGGCCTGATCGGGCGGACACTCGCTGAGCAGGACTGTTTTCCAGAGATCCTCCACCAGTTCGAGCCGCTCTCCGAGCAGCCGGGTGACGCGGGGGGCTGGAGCCGTGGGTACTGCCTGGGGGGCCTGGGCCAGAACGGCGGATGGGGCGGACAGGGGCTGCCGCATGGGAGCCGGCGCAGGCGAGGAAGGCTCCATGATCATCCCAAAGGGTGAGAAGCCGCTGTGTTGCGTGGTGCCGGTTCCACTTCGGCCAGCTGCATGGCTGTGGCTCCATCGGCCAGGATCTCGCGCAGCGGCACTCCGGCGTCATGCCGCTCCAGCCAGCGCATCGCCTCATTGCCCTCGCGCAGGATGGTGTGCATCGGCTCCAGCCAGGAGCTCAGGCCTAGTCTGGAGGCGAGCGGCGCCATGTCGTCCAGCTCCCGCTGAATCCAGACACCGGCTTCGATCTCCTCTCCCGTACGCCAGTCGCTGAGCGTGGCCCTCAGGCTCCTTCGGGCAGCGGCGCGGTCGTTGCTGTCGGCCAGCTCGGCGAGCTGATCCGGCCCCAGCCGGCTGGCTCGCAGTGGATCGTGGGTCTGGGGATCCTCCAGCAGCTGCAGCAGGCGCAGCTCCGCGAAGACCGTCAGGGCCAGAAGCTGACGGGGCTGGCTGATCAGGTCACAGATCCGGATCTCGAGCCGGTTCAGGTCGTGGGGCCGGTTCTCCCCGTTGGGCCGCACGGAGGTCCAGAGATGGCGGACGTTGCGCATGGCCCCGGCCGCCAGCTGGGCATCCATCCAGTGGATGTAGTGCTGATGATCGAGAAACAGCGGCACGGTCGGCGGGGTGAGCGGGAACTGCAGCCAGCGCTGGGAGTGTGCGCCGGTGGCGACCCCATCGAGGAATGGTGAACTGGCACTCAGCGCCAGCAGCAGAGCGCCTTCGCAGCGCAACAGCCTGCAGCCGGCGAACAGGGCACCCATCTCGGTGAGCCCGAGGTTGATGTGCACGCTGGCGGTCACCACCCGGGTCCCATAGGTGGTCTCGATGAAGCCGTGATACGGGTTCGAAGGGTCGGAGCGCTCGAAGCGGCGGCTGTCCCCCAGGCTGAGGGTGCTCCCCGGGAGCAGGGTCAGCTGCCGCTCGCCCAGCCAGCGGCGCAGGCGTCGCCTCGGCTCCAGCAGCAGCTCCAGCTGGTGGGCATAGTCGGCATCCGGTGGAGTGATGTATTCCAGGTTGCGATGGTCCGGTTCGGTGACGAACCCCTCCAGCTGGGCCGCGGCCTGCTCCGCCACTCCAACCACGGTGCCATCGGCCCGGCCGGTGAACAGCTCCACCTCGAAGCCCTTGAGCAACAGTTGATCGCTCATGTGCCGCTCCCCTGCAGGCAGGCCAGGGCCTTGAGCAGTCCACGGGCCTTGTTGAGAGTTTCCTGGTATTCCGCGGCCGGCTGGGAGTCGGCCACCAGGCCCGCGCCCGCCTGCACCTGCACCCGCCAGCCCCCCTCTCCGTCGGGAAGCACCACCATGGTGCGGATCGTGATGGCGGTGTTGAGAGCGCCGGCCAGATCCACCGCCCCGTAGACACCGGAGTAGGGGCCTCGGGCATCCGGCTCATGCTCATGGATCAGCTGCATCGCCCGGATCTTGGGCGCGCCGCTGACCGTGCCGGCGGGGAAGGAGGCCTTGAGCAGATCCCAGACGTCGTGGCTGGAATCGAGCAGGCCCTCCACCTGGCTGACGATGTGCATCACATGGGAATAGCGCTCGACCACCATCAGTTCGGTCACCTCGACGCTGCCTGGACGGCAGACCCGGCCCAGGTCATTGCGGCCCAGATCCACCAGCATCACGTGTTCGGCACGCTCCTTGGGGTCGGCCAGCAGCTCCCGCTCCAGGGCCAGGTCGCTGACTTCATCGGATCCGCGTGGGCGGGTGCCGGCGATCGGACGCAGGGAGGCCCGGATACCGCCGGCCACCGGCTCCGCCTTGACCATCACCTCGGGGCTGGAGCCGATCAGATACCAGCCACCGAAGTTGAAGAAGGCCATGTAGGGCGAGGGGTTGACCATCCGCAGGCTGCGGTACAGCTCGAAGGGATCCCGTTGGATGCGGGTTTCCAGGCGCTGGCTGAGCACCAGCTGGAACACATCACCGGCGGCGATGTGTTCCCGGGCCGCCACCACCGCGGCTTCGAAATCGGCCTGGGTGCGGTTGCTGCGGGTCTCCAGGTCCACGCTGGGCTCAGCGTCCCAGCGCAGGGGGGTGACGCCGGCCGGCAGCGGGCCGTGCATGCGGTCCTCCAGCGACTGGATCCGGGCACAGGCCTCGGCATAGGCACTGAGGGGATCGGCATCGCCACTGAGGTCGGCGTAGGCCACGGCTGTGATCTGGCGCTTCACCTGGTCGAACACCAGGAGGCTGTCGGCCAGCATCCAGCAGCCGTCCGGCGGGCCTTCCGGGTCGCTGGGGTGGACGGGGACGCTTGGCTCGATCCAGCGGATCAGTTCGTAGCCCCAGAAGCCGAAGAGCTGTCCAAGGGGCGGCAGGCCGGGAATGGTGCTGGGCCGAAGCGAGGCCAGGCAGCCGGCCAGCAGCTCGAAGGGGTTGCCCCGCAACTGGGCCTGACGGCCATCGCGCCAGCATTGAACGCCGTCTTCGCCGCGCACCGTGAGGGTCCAGGCCGGATCAGCCACCACGAAGCTCCAGCGCCCCAGGCGCTCGCCCCCCTCCACAGACTCCAGCAGCACGCCATGGTGGCTGTCGGCACCCACCTTCAGCCAGGTGGTGAGCGGGGTTTCCAGATCAGCGGGCCAGCGCTTCCAGAGGGGGACGTAGGTGCTGCCGTCCGCCGCCTGGGCGAGGAACGCGTCGCGATCGGGTAAGGGCATCACGGCAACGGGCAGGCAAAAAAAACGGGGCACCCGGCCCCGCCTTTCTAAAGGTTGGAGGAATCAGGCCCAGGAGCTGATTCCCTCAGAGGATTCCAGGCTGGTCCCAGGTGCGACTCCCGGGAGCTGAACCTCAGGAATCGAAGGTGTTGCGTCCGGAGAACTTGAGGGTGGATGGATCGGGGTTCTGGCCGATGCTGCGGGGGTTGTGGCCCACGATCGGACGGCCTTCGTTCACTTTCTCGGGGAATACACCATCTTTCGGGTGCAGGTATTCGGTGTCACCGCCAGGGAAGATGCGGTAGATCTTGTAATCCTCGATCCGGGGCTTGAACTTGGTGCGCAGCTGGGTGCCGAGCGCAAGGCACTGCTCCTTCCGGGAGAAGTACATGATGTTCTCGCCTTCGTTCATCTCTGCAGCTCCACCGGTGGGAAGCTCGAACACCTGATCCTTGCCACTGGTCCAGGTGATGGCGTACTTCTCCTCGGTTTCGGCGGAGTTGAGCAGACCGCCCGTGCTGCCGATGGACTTGGGAAGTTGACCGCTCAGCGCCGTTGCTGTCATGGCTGTTGGGGATGGTGAGTCGGCGGACCCATCAGTGAGTCGGCGGACCATGTCGGCTGGAAGCTAGCACTGCAATCTGGGGGGGCCTCCCTGGCGGAGAGCTCTCTTCACACCCGTCAACAAACGTCCCCGTCGGCGCCTGTGTTGTGGCCCGCCACAGGAAAGAAAACCGTCAGTCCCTGACCGGCCCGTTCCGTGAAACGCCCCCCCAGACTGTGGAACAGGCGCTGGGTGGCCTGGCGGCTCAACTGAAGGCTGCCCGTGAGCGGATTCCAGCGCAGCACGGGGCCCACATCGGCGGCGGTGTCGTCCTCGGGGGTGCTGGGGAGCGCCGTTTCCCTTCCGGGCGGGTTGGTGCAGCGCAGTTGCAGTTTCAGGCGCGACCCTGCCGGCTGCAGCCGGATCAGCACCGTGCTGCCCGAAGGGAGGCTGCGGATGAAGCGATCCACCAGGCCGCCCAGCATCGTTTCGAGCCGGTTCGGGTCGCTCAGCACCGCCGGCAGCTGAGCGCTGATCTCCAGCTGCAGCTTCAGACCCCGGCGTTCCAGCTGTCGTTGCCAGAGGTCCTCAAATCCCTGCAGCAGCTGGGCCAGGTCGGTGCGGGCCAGGGTCTGGCGTGGCCTTGGCTGCCGCTGGAGCTCGGCCGCATGGAAGATCAGGCCGAAGCGGTCGATCTGTTCGCTGCATTCCCCGTCGATCTGCTCCAGCCGCTGACGGACCACCGCCGGGAGGTCAGCGCGCCGCAGCAGCGAACGGATCAGTGTGCGGATCGTCGCCAGGGGGGTGCGCACCTCGTGGGTGAGGGCCTCGAGCAGGGCCAGTTCGCCGCTGCTCTCCGCCTGGTCGCCCTCATGGCCGTGAATCAGGGGCTGCAGGGTCAGGCTCGGGGCCATCGCCGCCAGTCGCTCCGCCAGCTTCGGCCAGAACTGCAGTGCCATGCTCTCCTCGCTGCGCAGTGGACCGAGCGCCTGCAGGGCCTGGCGCAGGCGCAGGGCGGCCTGGGGGGCGGTGGCCTGCAGGCGCTCATCCACCAGAGCCAGCGTTTCCGAGAGGGTGGTGGGATCGAATCGCAGCACCAGCTGCCGCTGCTGTGGACTGCCCTCCAGGGTCATGGCCAGCTGCAGCCTGGGTGTGATCAGCACCAGCAGGGGGTCGGTGCCGTCCTCAGGCTCCAGCGCCAGACGTTCGAAGGGGCTGGTGCGGCCTGGGGCCTCGTCAGTGTCGGCTGTGCCCGTACCAGGCAGCAGGGGGCCTGAGGGGCTGAGGCCACCGGCGATCTGCGGAGGCGCCCAGACCCAGCCCTGCAGTGGCTCCAGCAGCTCCGGCTCGTAGAGCGCCGGCAGTGGCGAGGCCAGCCAGACCCCCCGCAGTGGCTGCAGAGGCGGCAGGAAGTCATCCTGAAGGGTGGCCAGAGCTGCCCACCACTGCCGTCTTGCGGTGTCTTCATCGCTCCGGCCTGCCGGGACCCCCTCGGCCAGCCGAGCTCTCAGGACGGCCAGGCTCACCATCGCCGCTGGGGCGGGCGGCCGTGGCGGGACACCGAGGCGCACAGCCCCAGGGAGATGAAGTTCACGAGCATCGCCGAGCGGCCGTAGCTCAGCCAGGGCAGCGGAATGCCTGTGATCGGCCCCAGTCCGATGGTCATGTTGATGTTCACCACCACCTGGAACATCAGCATCGCGCCGATGCCCACCACCACGAGCGATTCGTAATCCGTGCGGGCCCGTCCGGCGATCTGGAGCAGGCGCCACATCAGCACCACGAAGCCCACCACCACCAGGGTGGTGCCGATGAAGCCGGTTTCCTCTCCCAGAGCGCTGAAGATGAAATCCGTGTGCTGCTCGGGAATGAAGCGCAGCAAGGTGAGATGGCCCTGCATCAGGCCGGTGCCCCAGAGCCCACCCGAGCCGATCCCCACCGTGCTCTGCAGCAGGTGATACCCCCCGCCGAGAGGATCCTGGGAGGGGTCGAGAAACATGGTCAGGCGGGCTCGCTGGTGGTCCTTGAGGCCGTGGGACCAGAGCCAGGGAGTGCCCAAAGCGAAGACGCCCTGAATGGCCAGGGTCAAGGACGTGGCCAGGGCCTTCCAGGGCAGGGAACGCCAGGCGATCAGTCCCATGGCCGGAATCCAGGCCACCAGGGCCCAGGGGATGGTGCCCGCCAGGATGGCGGTGAACAGTGGCGACAGCAGGAGCATCAGCCAGGCTCCAGGCATGCCCGACCAGAACATCATCACCAGCAGGACGGCCCCGAACACGAGCGAGGTGCCCAGGTCGGGCTGCACGAACACCAGCAGCCAGGGCACGCTGATCATCGCCACGGGCCGGATCAGGTCCACCGGTCGCTCCACAGGATGGCGGGCGAGCACACCCGCCAGCAGCAGGATGGCCGCCACCTTGGCGAACTCGGAGGGCTGCACGTTGAAGCCGGCGATGTTGATCCAGCTCTGGGCGCCGAGTGCGCTGACCCCCACCACCCGTACCGCCACCAGGCTCGCCACCATGACCCCGTAGATCAGCCAGCGGAACGGCTGGTACCGCTCCAGCGGGATCCGGGCCAGCACCAGGGCGAGGCCCATCCCCACAGCCGCGGTGATCCAGTGCTGATACCAGACGGCATAAGGGGCCTGGCGCTGGGTGCTGGCGATCAGAATCCCAGCCACCACCACCATCGCCAGGGGGATGCCCCAGAGCACCAGATCCACCCCTTCGAGCGGGCGCCGCCTGGCCGGCCGCGCCGCCGAGAACATGCTGCGCCGGCTGCCCAGCAAGGCCATTGCGATCAGGTTGTGGCCAGGGTGAGGCTGCTGATGCGCTGGGCCAGGGTCTGGAAGGCGCGGGCCGTGGCGGACTCCGGTCTGGCGATCACCACCGGGCAGCCCTGGTCCCCCCCATCGACCACCGCCATCTCCAGGGGCAGCTCGGCCAGCAGGGGCACTCCGGCCTCGGCCGCCAGGGTGGCCCCGCCGCCACTGCCGAAGATGGCGTAACTGGCGTCAGGCCGGTCGGGGGGGATGAAGATGCTCATGTTCTCGACCACGCCCAGCACAGGAACCCCCATCTGCAGGAACATCGCCAGGCCACGGCGGGCGTCCTGCAGCGACACCCGCTGGGGGGTGGTGACGATCACCACGCCAGCCATCGGGACCGCCTGGGCCAGGGTGAGCTGGGCATCACCGGTGCCGGGGGGCAGGTCCACCACCAGCACGTCTCGCTCACCCCAGTCGGCCTGGTACAGGAACTGGCGGATGATGCCGTTGAGCATCGGCCCCCGCCAGACCACAGGCTGGTTCTCCTGGATCAGCAGCCCCATCGACACCATGCCGATGCCGCAGGTCTCGATCGGCACCAGCACCTGCTCATTGCCGCTGCCGCGCACTTCGGGGGTGCGATCGGCCACCCCGAGCATGGTCGGGGCATTCGGGCCGTAAATGTCGGCGTCGAGCAGTCCCACCCGCAGGCCGCTCTGGGCCAGGGCGCAGGCCAGGTTCACCGCCACGGTGCTCTTGCCCACGCCGCCCTTGCCGCTGCTCACGGCGATGATCCGACCCACGCCGGGGATGCCCTGGCGCTCGGGCAGGTTGCCGCCGCCACCGGGACCGTGCCCCGCACCGCCGATCGGTGATCCCTCGGACCTGCCGCCACCGCTGGGCTGGGCCAGCTCGATCTGCACATCGTTGATGCTCTCCAGGGCCATCAGCGCCTCGCGGGCTTCGGCGGCGATCCGCTCCCGCTGGCTGGTGGCGTAGCCCGGAAGCGCCAGGCTGAAGACCACGCGGCTCCCCTGGGGACGCACCTGCTGGATCCAGCCCAGTTCGAGCAGACTTCGTCCCGTGCCCGCGTCGCAGAGGGGCTCGAGGGCGGCGAGAGCCTGTTCAGCTGTGGCCATCCGTGGGTGCCGGCATCAGGGTCGATCCTAGGGGCCACCCCCATGACAGAGGCTCTCGAGGGGTTGTGCGCCGGTTCGACGGGCTGGAATGGTGGAGAGGTTTCGAGCGTCCGGCGGGGCGTGATCGTCAGTGGCGGAGCAGGGACAGACGGGCGTGGCCGACGGGGAGAAGGGCCCGGGGGGAGCCCGGCTCCTGGAGCATCCTCCGGCCGACTCCCGCGCCCGTGCCCGCAACCTGCTGATGGGTCTCCAGGACAGCATCTGCGCCGGCCTGCAGGCCCTTGATGGCGAAGGGGTGTTCCAAGAGGAGAGCTGGGAGCGGCCGGAGGGGGGAGGCGGCCGCTCGCGGGTGATGAAGGCCGGCCGGATCTTCGAGCAGGGCGGGGTGAATTTCTCCGAGGTGGAGGGCGATCAGCTGCCCCCCTCGATCCTCAGCCAGCGGCCTGAGGCCGCCGGCCAGCGCTGGTTTGCCACAGGCACGTCGATGGTGCTCCATCCCCGCAACCCTTATGTGCCCACGGTGCACCTCAACTACCGCTATTTCGAGGCGGGGCCGGTCTGGTGGTTCGGCGGCGGCGCCGATCTCACCCCTTACTACCCCTTCCTGGTGGATACCCGCCACTTTCACAGCAGCCTGCAGGGGGCCTGTGACAGCGTCGATCCTGCGCTGTATCCCGTCTTCAAGCCCTGGTGCGATGAATACTTCTTTCTGAAGCACCGGAGTGAAACCCGGGGTGTCGGCGGCATCTTCTACGACTACCAGGATCCTGCCGGAGCGCTCTACAAAGGTCAGGACCCCGGCGGCCCGGCCGCGGCCGTGGCGGCTGCCACAGGCGCGGTGCCCCGCACCTGGGAGCAGCTGTTTCAGCTGGCAGGCGCTTGCGGCAATGCCTTTCTGCCCAGCTATGTGCCCATCGTGGAGAAGCGCCATGGCATCGCCTACGGGGAGCGGGAGCGCCAGTTCCAGCTCTACCGCCGTGGCCGCTATGTCGAGTTCAATCTGGTGTTTGATCGCGGCACGATCTTCGGTCTGCAGACCAACGGCCGCACCGAGTCGATCCTGATGTCGCTGCCGCCGCTGGTGCGCTGGGAGTACGGCTACAGCCCCGAGCCCGGCAGCCGCGAAGCCCTGGTCACCGAGGTGTTCACCAAGCCCCAGGACTGGTTCGGGGATGCAGCCCTGGAGGAGATCTGCCGATCCCGGGGTGCGTTCGACTGACTACTCCCGGATCCCCTGCCTGAGAATGCCGTCCCGTTGCTCAGGGGAGCGTTGCGGGAGGGCCCAGGGAGGTGGCCGGCAGTTGTCCTGTTCGGGGGCTGACTCCCTGTTCCAGGGCCAGCACTACCCGCTCGGCGATGGCGTTGAGTGCGGCATCCCGGCTGCCTGGATCCCTCAGGGCCGATTCCAGTGGACTCTCCAGCTTGCCGATCTCGAGGATGGCGATGCCCCGGCGAGGTGCGCCCAGCCCGCCGCGGAACTGAACAGGGAAGGCGCCGAAGGAGGCGGCCAGACTTTCGTCGAGGAGGCTCGGGGCCTGGTGCAGCGGCGGAATCAGTCCCGAGCCGAAGCCGTCAGGTCCATAGGCGTCGTAGTGGATCTCCATGGCATACCCTCCCCGGCGCACATGCTCCCTGCCAACGCTCCAGTTGGTGCGGGGGTCATCGCCGTCGGCGATGCTGCGCTGGGCCGGCACATAGAGGCTGATCGGCAACCCGCGCTGGCGTCCGAGCATCACCACCCTCTCGGCGGTGAGCAGATTCCAGTACAGCTCATCGCGGATGCCGGCCAGCATCGGCTGGGCTCCGAAGCGATCCACCGCTTCACCGCTGGTGCCTGATCCGGCCATGCCCTGGGAATCGGCGTGGCCGGCCATCACCAGGATCGGTGTGCCCGGTGCCAGCGATCGGCGGCCGATCCAGTCCTTGTTGAGTGGCGTGCGGGGCCCGGTGAGTGGATCGATGGCGAGCCTCGCCGGGGCCTCGGCGGTGCTGCCCAGCACAAGCACCAGGCCCAGCCCCAGCAGAGCCCAGCCCAGGGGGCGCGGGCGCGTCGAGGACCGTTGTGAAGATGGGCTGTTGATACGGTGCGCCATGGTCTCAGGTTCAGATGGGGGAACTCAGCAGGGTTCCGTCACTGGCCAGTTGCAGGCGGGGCCCGAGTTCGAGTTCCAGGGCGATCAGCTCGTCGCGGTGGGCCCGCAGCCGCAGCTGACTGAGGGGAGCGTCATCGTCGCTGATCAGACGCAGTTCCACCAGTTCCTGGCGGGCTGCTCTCCGCCGGTAGATCAGCCCGGCGAGCGGCCCGAGCAGGGCCAGCAGCAGTGGCCACCAGCCCAGCACCGGCAGCAGCTGGCGCAGCACCAGGCCCAGACAGGCCGCCCCGACCGTTCCCAGAAACGAGAGCAGCAGTGCCAGGCTGCCACTGGCTCCCACCTGGCCGCGGAAGCGCAGGACCCGCCGCTCGGGATCCCCTGCCTCCGCCTGCCAGCCCCGCTGCCTCAACCACTGGCTGAGGCCGTCAAGCACCTCCAGGGCCGGCCGCGGTGACTGCACATCCACCACCGTGGTGCGGTCCTTGCTGGCGGCGCGCAGGAAGAACACCAGGCCGATGGCCAGCAGCAGGGTGAGCAGGAGGGTGGAGCCCAGGGCGGGGGACAGGGGCAACGGCACGCGGGCGATCCAGGGCGGAAGCGCCCCATTCTCCCCCTTTCGGCACGATGGCGTTGGTTGCTCCTGCGCACATGCCCCCGGCCCTTGCCTCAACCCCCCATCGTTTTGCAGTGTTCGAGGGGGATCTCGACGCCGAATGGCTCAGCCTGCTGGCCCAGGCTCCGGCCCTGGCGGTCGACACCGAGGCGATGGGGCTGGTCCATGGACGCGACCGTCTCTGCCTGGTGCAGATCGCCGACCACCTCGACAACGTCTGCTGCATCCGCATTGCCCGGGGCCAGCAGGAGGCGCCGCGTCTGCGCGAACTGATGGAGAGTCCTGCGATCGAGAAGGTGTTCCACTTCGCCCGCTTCGATCTGGCGGCTCTGGGGGAAGGCCTCGGCATCGCCGTGGCGCCCCTGTTCTGCACCAAGGTGGCCAGCCGCCTGGCCCGCACCTACAGCTCCCGTCACGGACTCAAGGAGGTGGTGCAGGAGTTGGTGGGGGTGGAACTCGACAAGCAGTCGCAGAGCAGCGATTGGGGGCGGGTTGAAGACCTGGGCGAGGCCCAGCTGGTGTATGCCGCCAACGATGTCCGCTACCTGCTGGCCGCTCGTCACGCATTGGCCGCCATCCTCGAGCGGGAGGAGCGCCTTGATCTGGCCCGCCGCTGCTTCGCCTGTCTGCCGGTGTTTGCCGATCTCGACCGCAGTCGTTTCGGCTCGGTGTTCGAGCATTCCTCGCAGTCCCGCTGACGGTCCAGGCGATCAGTGATGCCGAGGATCAGTCCTCGACCATGAAGCCGCTTTCGTCGTCTTCGGCGACCAGAAGCGCATCCAGCAGCTGACCCTGGGCCCTGGCCCCCCCCTGGGCCTCCTGGATCATGCGTTCAGCGATGGTGATGCGTTCGCCTGGCGCCCGGGTCCCTTCCCGGGCAGCCTGCTGGTCGACCCGGCGCCGGGCTGCGGCGATGCTCACCCCCAGCAGGGTGGCCAGCTGACCGGTGACGGTGGCGTAGGCCCGGTCGATCGGTGCTGGCATCGGGGACGCGCCTGAGTGAGGAGAAGCCCCATCATCCCTGGGACGGGGCCAGCAGCTGCCGGTCCACCAGGGCCGCCAGCCGCTCGCTGCCGCCTGGGTGCCCCATCCGTCGCCGGCCGATGGCCCCCAGGTGCTGGCGGAGCTGGGCATCCCCCAGCAGTCGCTCCAGTTCGACGGCCATGGCCTGCGTTGAGGTGCAGGTCCGCACCGCTCCCCCGAGCAAGCGGCTCTGGCGCCGCGCAAACCCGCGCTTGAACTGCGGACCCGGCCCCGGCAGTGAGAGCACGGGCACCCCGAGACCGACCAGTTGCTCGGTGGCGGTGCCCGCAGTGGCCAGGCCCACCTCCCCCCAGCCGGCCCAACGATCGAAGCAGCCAGTCCCCAGCAGCAGCAGCCGCTGCTGGAGCTGCCAGGCCGAGCTGCCGCCGCAACCCTCCGGCAGGGCCACCTCGCGGTAGCCC
>NZ_JAYGIA010000076.1:0-30739 GCF_034931165.1 Synechococcus sp. BA-124 BA4
TCATAATGGATCAATGGAGCTGCGCAATCAGCTTCCAAGCAGTCATCCCCTGACTGCTCCTGTTCACCCTCCGGAGAGGGTCACAGGACCTCCTGAGTTACACCACTCGGAGGGGCGCTACCCGGGCCATGGCGTCAGCCGGCGGCTGCGCCCTGTGGGCTTCCACCACGGCCAGCAGGTTGGCCAGAGGGGCGCGCAGTTCGTGGGCCGCATCGGCCGTGAACTGCTCCTGCTGCCGGTACGCCGTCAGCAGCGGCCGCATCGCCAGACCGGACAGCCACCAGCTGGCCAGGCCCGCCACCAGCAGGGCGAGTAGCACAATCGTCTGTGTTGCCCACCAGAGCCGTTCCCGTTCCGCATCCAGTGCGCGCAGGCTGCGCCCGATCTGCAGGTAGCCCCAATCCAGCTCCTGCGCATTCGCGCCTGAATGCGCCGATGTGTGCGAATGGTGCAGGTGGATCGAATACTGCAGAAAGCGATCGCCCCCTGGCCCCACCACCACCGACCACGAGGAGCCGGAGCTTTCAACCTTGGTTTGTGGCGAAAGACCTGGTGATCCCGGGGAATGGGCGATCAGAACGCCACGGGGATCCAGCAGGCGCAGGTAGAAGCGCTCCGGGTCCGTGACACTCACGGCATGACGCGAGATCAGAGAAGGCGGCGATGGACAGGGATCACCGGCGAGGCAAAGCCCAGGCAGTACGGAGGCCAGCTGCGGAGAGGGTCTGGCCTCCTCCGGCAACAACGGTTTGAGGCTGTCATGCAAAGTGCCGGCGAGGGTTTCCACTTCGCTCTCGAGGGCCTTCCAGTTGGAGCGCATCAACAGGCCGAACATCCCGTAGCCGGCGGCATAGAGAATCACCCCGATCACCGCCAGGTACATCGCCGCCAGCCGCAGGCGGCTGCGGGACATGGGTCCAGGTCTGGCCATGGCGAGATGTCCTATGGCTTGTCCTCAGACTCCGGATCAAAGCGATAGCCCTTAGAAGGCACGGTCTCGATCGGAGAGGCCAGTCCGTGGCTGGCGATCTTGCGCCGCAGCAGACGCACCTGGGCCGCGACCACATTGCTGATCGGATCCTCATCCAGTGACCAGAGCTGAGAGCGCAGCCGCGAACCCGGGATGATCTCCTGCGGATGCTCCATGAAGTAGGCCATCAGCTGGAGTTCCTTGGCGGACAGGGTGATCCTGGTGGTGTCCTCTCCCTGCTCAACGCTGAGGCAGCCCTCGGCCGGATCCAGCAGATAAGGCCCGCAGCTGACCAGTGGCTCGCGGTAGCTGGGCTGGCGCCGCTGCAGCGCCCGGATCCGCGCCAGCAGTTCCTCCATGGCGAAGGGCTTGCTCAGGTAGTCGTCGGCGCCGGCATCAAGGCCCTGCACCCGGTGGCTGGTATCAGCCAGGGCCGTGAGCATCAGCACCGGCAGGGTGAGGCCAGCCCTCCGTATCCGCCGGCAGAGGTCCACCCCGGACAGCCCCGGCAGCATCCAATCGACGATCACCAGGTTGTAGGTGGCCAGATCGCTGCGGAGCAGGCTCCAGGCGCCGAGCCCTTCGGCGACATGGTCGACCACATGCTGATCCGCCTGGAGCACCGTCTGGATTGCAACAGCCAGTTCGGCTTCGTCCTCGACCAGCAGGATGCGCAGCGGCATGGGCCCGGGCCTGGGGGCGACGTCGGCTGATCCTAAGCAGCGCAGGCGGTTTCACCTGTTTTTCATCGCCACTGCGGCATCCTCTGCGGGTCCTTGTCCTGCCCTTGCGGCAGCAGCAGCATGCGCGCTCTTCTTCTGGCCGGCAGCCTCAGCCTCGGAACCCTGGCCCTCGGCGGCCTCAGCCCATCGATGGCCCACGTGGGCCATGGCGATGAGTTTCAACAAACAGGCAATGTGCGGCAGGTGAAGGCCAGCGCGGAGATCGATTCCCTGCTGGGTATCACCACCGCCCCCGCCGTCGAAGCCGGTGGTGTGGTCACCATTCCAGTGGCGGCGGTGGTGGATGCGGATGGCAAGCCCCTGGCGTTCGTCAAGAGCGGCACCACCTACGACCCGGTGTTTCTCCAGACCGGTGCCAGCCAGGGTGATCAGATCGAAATCACCGATGGCAGCATCTCGCCGGGAGACGACGTGGTGATTCAGGGGGCCCTCTCGCTCTACGCCGAGTCGAAGAAGAGCCAGAGCTCTGCCATCCCCAGCGCAGAGGGCTCCACACCGGCGACAACGGCAGCAGCACCAGCAGCTCCAGACGCCACCACCCAAACAGCAGCAGGGGGTCTCAACCCTCTGGCGATCGGCGCTGGTGCCGCGGTGCTGGTGGTGGGCGGGGTGGTCGTGGTCTCACGCCTGGGCAAGAAGAACTGACCCGCCGAGCCCTTCGTTCTCTCCTCCCGCCCCATCCCATTCCATGCTCAATCGCCTGCTCAACCAGACGCTGCGGACCTCGATCGCCAGGCGCTGGTTGGTTGTTGTCGCCGCCATCCTGATCACCCTCTGGGGCCTCTCCATCCTCAGCCGGATGCCCCTCGATGTCTTCCCTCAGTTCGCCCCGCCCCAGGTGGATGTGCAGACCACCGCGGATGGGCTGGCACCCGAGGAGGTGGAGCAACGCATCACCGTGCCGATCGAATCGGCCGTCAATGGGCTGCCTGGAGTGGAAACGGTGCGCTCCTCCTCGAAGGTGGGGCTCTCGATGGTGCAGGTGGTCTTTGATCAGAACGCCGACATCAACCGGGCCCGTCAATCGGTGGCGGAGCGCCTCCAGCAGATCGAAGCCGTGCTGCCCGCCAACGCCAGTGCCCCAGCGATCTCGCCGCTGGTGTCACCGCTGGGCACGATCCTGCAGTACGCCTTCACGGTGAAGGACGGCGGCTCCACCACGCTGATGGAGCTGCGCCGGATCGTTTCCACGACCTTCAGCCATCAGATCCTGGCGGTGCCCGGGGTCTCCCAGGTGACGCTCTACGGCGGCGAGGAGGGGCACCAGCAGATTCTGATCGATCCTCAACAGCTTCAGGCCCGCAACGTGTCGCTGCAGGCCGTGGCTGAAGGAGCGGCGGCCGCCAGCGCCCATGCACCGGGTGGCTTTCTGATCGCAGGCGGCCAGGAGAAGCTGATCCGCGCCAGCGGCCAGGCCCAAAGCAGCGACGATCTCGCCAATGCGGTGGTGCTCGATGGCAAGGGCCAACCGCTGCGGCTTGGCGAGCTCGCCGAGGTTCGACTGGCCGGTGCCCTCAAGCGCGGGGACGGCAGCTTCAACGGCAAGCCGGCGGTGGTGCTGATGATCAACAAGCAGCCCGACATCGACACCCCCAGGGTCACCCGCCAGGTGGAGGAGCGCATCGCCGCCCTCAGCAAGACCCTGCCAGGTGACATTCAGGTGCAGCGCACCTTCCGGCAGGCCAGCTTCATTGACACGGCGATCAAGAACGTCAGCAGTTCCCTGATCGAAGGCATCGTGATCGTCTCGGTGGTGATGGTGCTGTTCCTGATGAACTGGCGCACCGCCGTCATCACCCTCAGTGCCATCCCCCTGTCGTTGTTGATCGGCCTGATGCTGATGCGGGCCTTCGGGCTGGAGATCAACACCATGACCCTCGGTGGTCTGGTGGTGGCGATCGGTTCGGTGGTCGACGACTCCATCGTGGACATGGAGAACTGCTACAGCGGGCTTCGCAAGAATCAGGTCGCTGTCAATCCCAAAAACCCCCTGCAGGTGGTTTATGAAACTTCGGTGGAGGTGCGCCAGCCGGTGATCCTCTCCACCGTGATCATCGTGGTGGTGTTCGCGCCGATCTTCAGCCTTACGGGAGTGGAGGGGCGGATCTTCGCGCCGATGGGCCTGGCCTACCTGCTGTCGATCGCGGCCTCCACCCTGGTGGCGCTCACCCTCTCGCCAGCGCTCTGCGGGATTCTCCTGGCGAACACGCGGCTCCCCGCCGAGAGCACCTGGATCGCCACCTGGGCCGAGCGGGCCTACCGGCCCCTGCTGGAGATGGCGCTGATCTCCCCCAAACGCGTGCTGGCCGCTGCCCTGGCGATCACGGTGCTGGCTTGCGCCATCCTGCCCAGCCTCGGGCGGGTGTTCCTGCCGGAGTTCCGCGAGAAATCCCTGGTGAACTCGATGGTGCTCTATCCCGGCGTATCGCTGGAGATGACCAACCGCGCCGGTTTGGCCTTGTCCAACACCCTTCAATCCAGCCCCCTCTTTGAGTGGGTGCAGGTGCGGACCGGACGAGCACCGGGAGATGCCGATGGGGCAGGCGTCAACCTGGCCCATGTGGATGTGGAGTTGAGCGATGAGGCGATGAACGATCGCCCTGCCGCCATCGCCGAACTACGAGAAACCTTCCTCAAGCTGCCCGGGGTGGCCCCGAACATCGGCGGCTTCATCTCCCACCGCATGGATGAAGTGCTTTCGGGGGTCCGCAGTGCGATCGCCATCAAGATCTACGGACCTGATCTGGGCGAGCTGCGCAGGATCGGCGAGCAGGTGCGTGACGCCATCGAACCGATCCAGGGGGTGGTGGATCTGCAGCTCGAACCCCAGTTGCCGATCCAGCAGGTGCAGATTGCCTTCGATCGTCAGGCGGCCACAGCCCAAGGCCTGACCATGCAGCAACTCGCTGAGGCGGTGGAGATCGCCCTCAACGGCAAAACCGTGGGCCAGGTGGTGGACAACAGCACCGAGCGCATGGATGTGGTGGTGATGCTCGGCGAGGACTCCCGCAACAGCCTTGATGCCCTGCGGGCCATTCCGATCGCCACCCCTGCGGGCACCATGCTGCCCCTGGGCAACCTGGCCCGCATCGACTACGGACTGGGTGCCAATGTGGTCAACCGTGAGGATGTCTCCAGGCTGATCGTGGTGTCCTCCAATGTCAGTGGCCGGCCCCTGGGGTCTGTCGTGGGTGACATCCAGAAGGTGATCGACGCCAAGATCAAACTTCCCAGCGGCTATCTGATCCGTTATGGCGGGCAGTTCGAATCCGAGGAGCGGGCCACCGCCAACCTGGTGCTCTACAGCCTGCTGGCCACCTTGGTGATCGGCGTGTTGATGTTCATCGCCGTGAAATCACTCCCGGCCACGATCGCCATTCTGATCAACCTGCCCCTGGCCCTGGTCGGTGGGCTGGTGGCCATCCTGCTCACCGGCGGCGTTCTTTCCGTGGCCTCCCTGATCGGGTTCATCACCCTGTTCGGGGTGGCGGTTCGCAACGGCCTGCTGTTGGTGGACAACTACAACCGCCGCCACGCGGAAGGGATGGAGCTCAAAGAGGTCATCCGCGCCGGCAGCCTTCAGCGCCTCAACGCGATCCTGATGACGGCACTCACCTCAGCCCTGGGCATGCTGCCGCTGGCCCTGGCCTTCGGGGCCGGCAACGAGATCCTCCAACCCCTGGCGATTGTGGTGCTCGGTGGCTTGATCACCTCCACCAGCCTCACCCTGCTGGTGCTCCCGGCCCTCTATGCCAGTTTCGGACGCTGGTTGCTGCCCCGCCTCCGGAAGCCTGCGCGAGGCTTGAAGCCATTGGCGGTGATCCAGTGACGAGAGTGAGGGGCAACCCGCAGCGCTGGGGCCTGATCGCCGGCCTGCTGGCCGCCGTGTTCTTCGGTCTCAGCGCGCCGTTGATCAGCGTCATCAGCCGCGAAGGCTCACCGCTGATGATCGCCGCGCTGCTCTACGCCGGAGCCGCCATCGCGCTGCTGATGGTGCGGGGGGTCCTGGGCCATCAGCAGGAGGAGTCACCGGTTCAGCGCCGTGACTTTCCCCCGCTCCTGGGGCTCACCATTCTGGGCGGGATGGTTGGCCCGATCTGCCTGGTGCAGGGTCTCACTCTGGTGTCGGCGGGTTCAGCCTCGCTGCTGCTGAACCTGGAAGCGGTGTTCACCCTGCTGATCGCGGTGCTGATCGGCCGTGAACACCTCAGCCGCAAGGGTCTGATCGCGACCGTTCTGATCCTCACCGGTGCTGTGCTGCTCACCGAAGGCTCCTTGAACGGCGCAACGGTGCTGGGCACCGTGCTGATCGCTGGAGCCTGCCTGGCCTGGGGAATCGACAACAACCTCAGCCAACGCCTGAGTCTGCGTGATCCCTTGCAGATTGCCCTGCTGAAGGCGATCGGGGCCTCGGTTCCGATGCTGATCCTGGCTCTCGCTGCCGGCCAGACCCTGCCGGCCTGGCCCGCTCTGCTGGCATTGCTGTCGATCGGCGCCGTTGGCTATGGCCTCTCGATCTGGCTGGATTTACTGGCCCTGCGCCACCTGGGTGCGGCGCGCGAATCGGTGGTGTTTTCAACGGCGCCGTTCGTGGGCCTGCTCTTCTCCGTCCTGGTGTTGCGGGAAGCCTTCACAGGCGGCATGGCCATGGCCTCAGCCCTGATGGTCCTCGGCATCACCGTTCTGCTGAAGGAAGATCATGGGCACTGGCACCGCCACGAGCCCCTCCGCCATGCCCACCGGCATCGCCACGATCCGGCCGGCGGAGACCCTCACCACCAGCATGATCACTCAGGGGATGAGTTGCCTGCCGACATGCCTCAAGGCCCTTGCTGGCATGCCCATGAGCACCTGCACCAGCCGATTGCGCACGAGCACGCCCACGTCAGCGATATCCATCACAGGCATGGTCACCGACATGGACTTTGAGCCTCTTCGTGACGGCTGATATTGACAGCATCAAGGCTTGGGGAACGTCAGCTTTTGGGCGCCACAATGAGAGAGAAGCGAACACTCTCGGATAGAAGAATTTCAGCCGGGTGAAGATAAGGGACTTGACACTCAACACCAGGAACCTTGGATCCTATGATAGTACAAATCAGAAGGTGATCTTGGTCTTTGGGCTAAAATCAAGTGCTAGCGCGAGAGGCGAAGCGGATATGCTCTGAGCACTGCTGGCGATGCGCGGGCCTGCAAGCGACGCCCGTGGAGATACAACGCCTTGGAACAAACCCCTGGAGTGGACAGGCCACCCTCAAGCTGCTTTCAAAAGCGGTAGCGTCTTGCCTGCCACTCAGAGGCAGCGTTTATCGAAGAGAGCTGGCTCGTGGCAATGCCTTGACCACATCAAGTCGACATGGCTATGAAGGGAGTGATGGGACGTCTCCAATGGCCAGAAAACTTGCGATCGTGATCAGCGGAGCGGTCTCACTGGGCAGTTATGAGGCCGGGGTAATGTATGAGCTGCTCGAAGCCATCGCCCTGCACAATGAGTTTCTCCAGGAGGAGCATCCGGAGCGCTACGAGCAGGATCGAGTGATCATCGATGTGATCACTGGCGCCTCTGCTGGAGCAATGACGGCCGCAATCCTGAGCCAGCAGCTCTATTACGGCGGCGACCGACTGAGGGATCCTTACGACAATCCCCTCTTCAATGCCTGGGTGATGAAGGTGAATATCGATAGCCTCCTGAAGGTGCCGCGAAAGCATCATAAGTATTCCCTGCTCAGCTCTGCAGTCGTTGATGACATCGGTGAGGAGTACATCCCAGACGATCCCGGCGATGTGCTGAATGGCCATCCGGCAGCCTCGGATTCCCTGCGGATTGGCCTGGCCATGGCCAATCTCAATGGCTTCTCCCAGGAGATTGTCGGGGAAAAGGAATCGTTCGCCTATTCCCGCTACAAGGATCAGTTCGTCTGCCTGCTGCGGCGTGTGTTGCCTCAGGAGGGGCCGTCAGCCAGTTCAGGGGAGGAGGTTGAGCCGACCATTCAGCTGTCTGAGCTGGAACCTCGTCGGAAGGGACGACAGGTGGTGTGGCGTCCGATGCTGAACACCTGTTCCTGGCCGATCCTGCGATTGATGGCCCTGTCCTCAGGAGCGTTTCCGTTGGCGTTCCGCGCCCGTCGCATCGTCCGCACCGGCGGCTCTGCGGCCAGTCTGATGCGCACCAGAGACAGCAGTCGCAAGGCCACCGCCGGTGATCAGCTGTACGGCGGTAACTACCTGTACACCGATGGTGGTGTCTTCGAGAACGAGCCGGTTGGCATGGCCGCCAGTCTGGCGAGGGAAATTGATGACAAGGATGGCCCTTCGCAGCGCCACTATCTGTTCGTTGCTCCCGGTAAACGCACGATTGATGCTGATCCCTTCTTCAATCGCGAAGACAACCTGTTGGCGATGGCGATTGGCCTCGCCAGCGCGGTCTTCGGACAGTCCCGTTTTCAGCAGTGGGTGACAGAGGGCCTGGAAGGCAAGCTGCTCACCGTCACCGCTTCCGATGCCTTGCTGATCGGGGATGTGTTCTCAGCTTTCGCAGGATTTCTGGAGTTTGAGTTCCGGGCTTATGATTACAACATCTGCAGGCGCAATGCACGTCAGCGGCTGAGGGAAGGAAAATTTGCCGACCTGATCGGTGATTTTCAGTGCATCGATCAGAAGATCCCGTTGATCGACTGGTTGGCCGACATCCTCGGACTCCCTTGAATCCTCATCGGCTTCCCCTTCCGTCTGCGCTGCGAATCCCTTCGCCCACGAGCAGATCCAGGACGGTGTGCTGGAGTATGAAACAGACTCCTGGAAACGGGTACGTGATCAACTGGTCAGTCTCGCTCAACCCTGCCTGATCGAGGAGGATGGTGAGCGGAGGCGGGATCAGCTGCAGGAACTGCGACAGCTCATGGTCAGGGTCGACCCCAGGCGTCGTCAGCTCATCGCTGAGCAGATCAGGTCTCGTGTCGACTCCCTGGTCGACTTCTTCAATGAGGACTATCTCGACAGGCTGGATGCGCAACGACGCTCCGGCCCATGGCGGTGGATGCTGCGTCAGTTCATCGGCAAGCCTCTCACCAAGTTGATTCTGAGGCGACTGATCAAGCCTGTCCTCGACGTCAATGTCCTGTGGCCGGAGCCCTAGCGCCATCTCAGCGGGCCTCCGCCTCAGCGTCTGTTGCCGGTGTCTGTTGCAGTTGTCGGCGCGCGAGGAGATGGATCCCGAGGTTTGAGCAGGATTGACGCACCGCGCGTCAGGCGGCTTTCCCTGGGATGTCCCCGTTGATCGGCGTTGACACGCTTCTGCAGGTCGTGGTCCCGAAGCTGCTGCGCATGACGCTCGTCAGCTTCGTGGTGGGCAGTGTCGTGGGAGCGGTGGTCTCCGCCATCGCCGATCTGATCCGGCGGTGGCGGCTGAGGCGATCCGGATCGCAGCCTCAGCAGGACGGCTTTGCACGGGGAAGCCTGCTGTGGGCGTCCCTCTGGGGATCGTTTCTCGGCACCTTTCTGATCGGCCTCCTGCCGATCGAGGCCAACCCGGCTTCCCTGATCGGCGGGCCCTACGGGGCCCTCTGGTTCGGCTTCATGCTCCTGGTCTTCGTGCCGGCCGGTGCCACCACGGGTGCGGTCCTTGGACTGATGGCAGCCGGCGCTGGGCGCCCCCGCCCGAACCTGCCCCGGCTGATGGCTGGCTGCACTGTGCTGGCCTACCTGATCAGCACCTTGGTGCTGGCACTTCTGCTGGCTCCGCCGAGCATCAGCTTCAACACAACTCCAGCGTCTGGGCCGTTCCCGCTGGTGGCCAGGCTCACGGGCGATGCCAGCCCTCCGCTGGATCTGGCCCTCAACGAGGCCGGCGATCAGCTGGCGGTGCTGCAGGTGCGCAACAGCGCGCAACAGCTGGACATCCTGGAGTTGTCCAGGCGGAAGCGGCGCCGGATCCGCCACCTCCATGGACTACCGGACGGTCAACGAACCCTCCAGGACATTCTGAGCTCCGTGGCCTTCAGTGCCGATGGCCAGGAGCTGATCACGGCGGCCATAGAGCAGGTGCAGGTGCGAACGCTGCCCGAAGGAGCGATTCGGCTGCGACTGGATGGTGCCACCGTGGCCTATCCGATGGCCGGCCGCAGGCTCGTGACCCTGGCGCCCAGTCCGGAGCCGCAGGGCCTCAAGGTCTGGGATCTTGCCACGGGCCAGCTGCTGCGAGTGATTCCCGCTGATCTCTCCACCCTGGACTGGAGGGAACGTCCGATCGCCGTCAGCTCTGATCGACGCCTTCTGGCCTTTCCCCGCCGTCTCTACGACCATCAGATCCAGGTGTGGAACGTTCCAGAGAACAAGCTGATCGGAAGCCTGGATCTGGATCGCCCGGCCGGCATTCTTTCCCTGGCGTTGTCTCCGGACGGCAGGCAGCTGGCCGTCGCTCTCGGCCAGGGTCCACCTCTTTCGATCTGGGATCTGGCCTCGGCGCGCCGGATCCGCACCTTCGAGGCGGTGCAGCGGGCGCAGCAGCTCTACTGGACCGACAAAGGTCTCCTGCTGAGGTCCAAGGGGGTCTTCAAGGTCCTCAACCCCCAGAGCGCAGAGGTGCTGCACACTCTCCAGCTGCAGTCGGCTGCGCCCATGCCCCAGGCCACACTTGAGGGTCCATCGGGTCTCACCGCTCTGAGCGGCGACGGATCCACCCTGGCGGTCTACGTTCCCCGCCAGGGAATCGGCGTGTGGCGCGTGGGCTCTCTGCACCCGTCCTGACTCAGCCAACCCCTGTCCGGAGCCTGAATCCAGGCCACGGCCCGGGATGGGCGCCGATCTCCCCCTACCGGCTCATCTCCAGCATCCTCTGGATCGGTGCCAGAGCCCGCTGCCGCAGCGCTTCGTCCATCTCGATCGCCGGGGTCATGTCGCGCAGGCACAGCCACAGTTTCTCCAGCGTGTTCAGCCGCATGTAGGGGCAGGCATTGCAGCTGCAGCCGTCGGCGCCCGGCACCTCGTAAAAGGCCTTGCCCGGCACCCGCTGGCGCATCTGGTGCAGGATCCCCGGCTCGGTGAGCACGATGAAGGCCGGCGCCTCACTCTCGGCAGCCCGGGCCAGCAACTTGCTGGTGGAGCCGATGAAGTCGGCCAGATCGAGCAGGTGCTGCTGGCATTCCGGGTGGGCCAGCACCTCGGCGTCCGGGTGCTGCAGTCTGAGCTGCAGCAGTGCCTGCTCACTGAAGGTTTCGTGCACCATGCAGCTGCCGGGCCAGAGCGTGAGCTCGCGGCCGCTCTGGTTCTGCACCCAGCGGCCCAGGTTCTGATCCGGCGCGAACAGGATCGGCCGGTCGGCCGGCAGCTGCTTCACCAGGTCCACCGCGTTGCTGCTGGTGCAGATCAGATCGCTCTGGGCCTTCACCGCCGCCGAGCAGTTGATGTAGCTCACCACGATGTGCTCGGGGTGCTCGGCCCTGAAGGCGGCGAAGCCATCGGCCGGGCAGGCGTCGGCCAGGGAGCAGCCGGCCTCGAGATCCGGCAGCAGCACCGTCTTCGTGGGGCTGAGAATCTTGGCGGTCTCGGCCATGAAATGAACGCCGCAGAACACGATCACCTCGGCGTCTGTGGCGGCGGCCTTGCGCGAGAGCTCGAGTGAGTCGCCGATGAAATCGGCCACATCCTGGATGTCGGGGCTCTGGTAGTAGTGAGCCAGGATCACGGCCTTTCGCGCCAGGCGCAGCTCATCGATCGCGGCCGGCAGGTCTCGGGAAGTGGTGGGGGCCTCAAGGGCGGCAAAAACCAACCTTGACCTCAACTGGGGCAGGATGAAACCAGCCTAGGCAAGGGAGCAGTCGTCACGGCCCACATGCGCCTTGCCATTGCCGGGGATCTGCACGGGCAATGGGACCGGCGTGACGTGGGCCTCCTGGCCCGTCTCGCCCCCGATGCCCTGCTGGTGGTGGGCGATCTCAGCGACGGTCACCAGCGCATCGCCGCCAGCCTCGCCGATCTGCCCCTGCCGGTGGCCTGCATCCTCGGCAACCACGACACCGGCAAGGACCACAGCGGTCGCAAACTGCAGCGCCAGATCGACCGGCTCGGCGAGAGACACTGCGGCTGGGCCCACCGCCGGCTCGACCCTCCCGGCCTGTCCGTGGTGGGCGGCCGGCCAGGCAGTGCCGGTGGCGGTCATCACCTCTCCAAGGCGGTGCAGGCCCTCTGGGGGCCCGTCGGGTTGGCCGAGTCGGCCGAGCGGATCGCCGCGGCGGCCCTCTCCGCCGATCCGCGCCTGCCCCTGGTGCTTCTGGCCCACTGTGGTCCCAGTGGCCTCGGCAGCGAGGCCAGCGATCCCTGCGGGCGCGACTGGAAATCGCCCGCCTGCGACTGGGGTGACCAGGACCTGGCCCAGGCGATCGAGCAGATCCGCGCCCGGCGGCCCTTGCCCCTGGTGGTCTTCGGGCACATGCATCACGCCCTCAAGCGCGGGCGGGGGGAGCGGCGCAGCTTTCTGATCGATCGCCGCGGCACCGCCTACCTCAACGCCGCCTTCGTGCCGCGCCATGCCGTCGATGGGGACGGGCGACAGCTGTGCCATCTGTCGTGGGTGGAGCTGGACGAGGGTCAGCTGATCCATGCCAGCCACCGCTGGTACGACCCTGAATCAGGGCGGTTGCTCTATGAGCAGCTTCTGCACCGGCAGCCGCTGGGCGACCATCAGCCGCTGGGTGATCAACCCGAGGCGCTGCCGTGCTGATCTACGCCGCCATCAGCGGCCATGGCTACGGCCACGGCTCCCGCAGCGGCGCCATCCTGCTGGCTCTGGCCCAGCGCCAGCCCGGCTGGCGGCTCGTGCTCTCCACCTCCCTGCCGGCCGCGTTCCTGCGCACGGTGTTTGGACCGGTGCCCTTTGAACGGCGCCCCTGCCTCTGGGATGTGGGTGTGGTCCAGGCCGATGCCCTCGGCGCCGACCCCGCCGCCACCCTTGCGGCCCTCGACGATCTGGAGCGGCACCTGCCTGCTCAGATCGCCGCGGAGACGCGCTGGCTCCAGGCCCAGGCCGGCCCGGTGCTGTTGCTGGGCGATGTGCCGCCGGCGCTGGCGCGGCTGGCCCAGGCCGGCGACTGGCCCCTGATCTGGGTGGGCAATTTCGGCTGGGATGCCATCTATGCGCCGATGGGCGGTCCCTTTCTGGTCTGGGCCGAGCGCTGCCGTGAGCTCTACCGCATGGGCCAGGGACTGATCCACTGTCCCTTCTCGATGCCGATGGCCTGGGGACTGCCGGAGATCAGGGTGGGGCTCACCGTGGCGCCGGCCCGGGAGCAGGCGGAGGTTCTGCGCCACCAGCTGGAGCTGCCGGTGCGCGGCCGCTGCGTGCTGGTGAGCTTCGGCGGGCTTGGCTTCGAGCTGGGGGAGGAACCCTTCCGCCGCTGGCCCGAGTTTGTGTTCGTGAGCACCGAGCCCGCGGCGGCGGGGGCGGCCAATGTGCGGCTGCTGCCCCAGGGCCTGCGCCTGATGGAGGTCATGCCGCTGGTGGAGCGGTTGATCACCAAGCCTGGCTACAGCAGCTTCTGTGAAGCCCTGGCGCACGACGTGGGCATCCACCTGGTGCACCGGGAGGGCTTTGCCGAGGCGCCGGTGCTGGAAGAGGCCCTGCGCCGGCATGGCCGCCACCGGTTGCTCAGCCAGGAGCAGCTGCGCTGCGGCGAGTGGCAGCTGGATCAGCCCCTGCAGGCGGCCGCGCTGGGCCCCCTGCCGCTGGACGGGGCCGAGACAGCTGCCGGCTGGCTGGAGCACCAGGCGCTCGCCTACAGCTGAAATCGCCGGGGAGCATTGCAGGGCAGGCGATCTGGTGTCCGTCGCTACCACGACTGGGGTCGCAATCAGCAGAGCTGATGATCAGTGCGGTGAATGATTTCGCTGCAACAAACCCTGTGCTGAACAGTGATGTGAACCTCCCGATCAATTCTGATAGCCGGTGGACAGTCGTGCGACTGTCACTGATGCGATCCCTGCCCTAGTGCTTGTTCGACACATTGACGTGCAACCCAAGCCCGCCGAGATGTATTCTTCGATCGCTTCGACGGTTTCCTCTGAGTTCATCACTGATTACTGAACCTGATTGCATCCATCAGAGTATCTGATCAGTTTTACAAGACATTTTTTCTCAAGCAGTTCCATCCCCGTTCAGTACTCACGAACGGACTTGAACTCTCTTCGGTTTTCCTCTCCACCACAGCAGCGTTTCACCTTGGCCGATTCCTTATGGGATCAACCATGAAAGAGCGCGGCTGCCTTTGTCCTTTCTCCCTTAAATCCGTTGTTCGCCACCGCTTCCCGTTTCAGTCGCCTCTGCCTCCCGGCTCTGATTGTCGCCATGGGGGCCCCTGCCCATGCCACGGCGTGGGAGGAGATCCGTCTGCCGGGAGCGGCACCGTCCACTCAGCCCCAGTCGCTGGCGATCGCCACCCCCCAGGACGTGCCCGGCGCGCGCGCCATCTTTGAGATCACCCCTGAGCGGAGGGCACTGCTCAACACCATCCGCTATGCCGAAGGCACCTGGGCCAACGGCGAGGACGTGGGCTACCGGATCATGTTCGGCGGCAGCCTGATGGCGTCCCTGGATCGCCATCCCGATCGGGTCAACCGCACCGTGGGCTACGCCAGCGCCGCTGCTGGTGCCTATCAGTTCATGCCCTTCACCTGGGCGATGGCCACCCGGGCTCTGGGAATCACCGGTTTCGGCCCCCAGGTCCAGGATCAGGCCGCCATTTTCCTGATCCACCGGCGCGGGGCCCTGGCCCTGGCCGACCGCGGCGTCCTCACTCCTGAACTGGCCGCCAAGCTGGCGCCCGAATGGGCGTCATTCCCCACCCTGGCCGGCCGCAGCTTCTACGGCCAGCCCGTCAAGCGCTACGGCCAGCTCAGGGCCTTCTATGAGGCCAACCTGGCCAGCCTGCGGGCCATTGACAACGTCCGCACGGACGTCGCCCAGGCCGCTCCGCCGGTGCAGCCCGCCTGCAGCGACGACAGCCTCACCTGTGCCCTCCAGGAAGCCAGCTCCGGTCGCTGATGCCCCCTTGGCGGCCGGCGTCAGTCGCCGCCGCCTGACGATCCCTCGTTTCCGCCCGGTACACCCATCGTCTTCTGGGCGATCAGGTAGGCCGCTGCCGCTCCGCCCAGGAATCCCAGCGAGTTGCGCAGCACCGGCAGCAGGTCGGAGGTTCGGGTCACCACCGGCCCCAGCCCGAAGACCACGAACAGCATCACCCACAGTGGTGACAGCAGCAGCACCCAGCTCCACGCCACCACATCACCCTGTTTGCGCGGGTAGCCGGCGAAGCCCACGATCAGGCCCCCCAGCAGCGAGGTGCAGAACGTCAGCAGCCATTGCTCCTGGGGCAGGCCCGGCACCACCTGGCAGCCGCCCCGCTCGAGACAGGTTTCCACGGCCGTGAGCGCATCCACGATGGCGCCGTCCTCGCCGTGGTCGCGCACGTAGTACTGATTGCCGTAGCGCGTCTGCAGCTCCACCCAGAAGGTGCGCGGCATCAGGGCGAAGAGGGCGTCGCCCACGTTGAAATTGAGCAGGTTTCCGCCTCGGGGATCGGCCACCAGCAGCAGGCTGCGCTCATCCAGCCCCCAGAATTGCTTCACCGCCAGGCCGGGCGTGCGCTCGTACTGGGTCAGGACCCTCAGTTTCCAGCCGCTGCTGGCCTCGAAGGCCTCGAGATGGTCCTCCAGGCTGGCCCGCTGACCATCGGTGAGCGCCCGGGCCAGATCGATCACGGGGGTGGGGTGATCCGGCAGGAGGGAGGGATTGTCGGCGGCCCGGGCCATCCCGCCCGCCGCCCCCCCCAGAGGCGCCAGGAGGAGCACCAGGGCGGCCAGACAACCGAGGGTGGAGAGGAGGAGAGATCTGGCGCCAGGGGCCATGTGGCTGCTTCAGTGGCCCTTCATTCTCTCTGAGTCGACTCACCCCCCGTGTCCCTGCCTGCCTGGCTGGAAGAGCGCCTGCTCCGGGCCGGTGGCCGCGTGCCCTTCCGCACCTACATGGAGTGGGTGCTCAACGACCCCGAGCACGGCGCCTACGGCGCCGGCCGTCTCAGCATCGGCCCGGGAGGAGATTTCGCCACAGCTCCGTCGCTCGGCCCGGAGTTCGCCGCTTTGCTGGCCCCTCAGATCGCCCGCTGGCTGGTGGATCTCCCCCAGGAGCGCCTGAGCCTGGTGGAGACCGGTCCCGGCGAAGGCAGCCTGGCGGCTCAGCTGGCTGAGGTGCTGGTGAGCGGCTGGCCTCAGCTGGCCGGTCGGCTGGAGCTGGTGCTGGTGGAGCCCAACGCCGGGATGGCGGCCCGGCAGCGCCAGCGCCTCGAGGGCTGCCCGTTGCCCGTGCGCTGGAGCAGCTTTGAGGAGATGGCCGCCGCTCCGCTCAGCGGCGTGGTGCTGGCCCATGAGGTGCTCGATGCCCTGGCGGTGGAGCGGATCGAGCGCAGCGGCGGCCAATGGCGCCGTCAGCAGGTGACGCTGCGGGAGGGAAGAACGTTGCGGCTGGAGCCCGGTGACCCCCTGGAGCCGGAGGATGAGGACCGACTGGAGCCCCTCGGACTGCTGCCCCTCGATCCGAGGCGCCCCGAGGGCTGGTGCAGCGAACTTCACCCCGGGCTCTCCCCATGGATGGCGGCCTGCGCCGCCGCCCTGGCCCGGGGCCGCCTGCTGGTCATCGACTACGCCCTCGAGGCCTGGCGTTACTACGCCCCCCAGCGCAGCAACGGCACCCTGATGGCCTACCGCGCCCAGCGAGCCAGCTCCGATCCTCTGCTGGAGCCCGGCCACTGGGACCTCACCGCCCATCTCTGCATCGAGAGCGTGCTCGAGGCCGCCGAGGCGGCCGGCTGGAGTGTCCTGGGCCAGCGCCGCCAGGGGGAAGCCCTGCTGGCCCTTGGTCTGGCCCAGCGCCTGCACGGCCTGCAGCAGCCCTCGCTGTCGGCCGCTCAGGACTGCGGCGCAGCAGGCGGCGAAGGCCTGGCGGCCCTGCTGGCCCGGCGCGAAGCCCTGCTGCGCCTGGTGGATCCCGCCGCTCTCGGCGATTTCCGCTGGCTGGCCTTCAGCCGCGGGGAGGGCTCGCCGGCGCTGGACTCCGTCGCCGAGCTCTTCCTGCAGGAGCCCGGCGAAGGCGCGTAGTTTGCCCCGATGGATCCCACCATCCTCGATGTCGATCTGCTGGCCTTCGAGCGGGGTGATGACCGCCGCCGGCGGGCGGTGGTCGATGGGGTGAGGCGCAGCCTGGCCACCGGCTTTCTGTACACCAGCAGTGATCTGTCCGGCGATCTGCTCGACACGGCTTACGGGATGCTGGCCCGCTTCTTCGCCCTCGATGGCGCCATCAAGGACCGTTTCACGGCTGCCGGGGCCTCAGGCCAGACGGGCTACACGGGCCTGCTGGTGGAGACCGCCGCCGGCAGCGAGCGGGCTGACTGGAAGGAGATGCTCAACTGGTCGGCGCCGATCCCGGCCTCGCACCCCCTGCGCCGCCGCTACCCGCTGCTTTATCCCGAGCCGGTGCTGCCCGAAGCGGTGGTGCCCGGCATCACTGAGGTGCTGCTGCGCTTCCACGGGGCGCTCGCCGATCTGCAGCGGCGGGTCCTGCGGGTGATCGCGCTGGGCCTGGGTGCGGCCGAGTCCTTCTTTGAGGAGATGGTCAGCGAGGCCCCCACCCTCAGCCGCGCCATCCGCTATCCGCCGATGGCGGCGGCTCCCGGTCCCGGTCACCTCTGGGCCGCCGCCCACGGCGACATCAACCTGATCACCGCCCTGCCCCGAGCGACCGCTGGTGGCCTGGAGGTGGAGGTGGCCGGCGGCTGGGTGCCGGCGCTGCCTCCCGAGGGGCGGGTGATCATCAACAGCGGTCTGATGCTCGAGCGGCTCAGCAATGGCCTGATCCCCGCCGGCCTGCACCGGGTGGTGGCACCTCCCGGGTCCGCTCGGGAGCGGATGAGTGTGGTGCAGTTCTGTCACGCCCGGCCCTCCACCCTGCTGGCGCCTCTGGCCAGTTGCTGCACAGCGGAGAATCCCCAGCGCCAGGCCGGGGTGCTGGCGGCCGACGCTCTCGAAGAGGTGCTCTACCGGATCAACCTCCTGTAACGAGGGGGCGCCGGATCTGGCTGCGTCCGCGACTGTCGCTCAGGCGTGGCGGCAGCCGCTCCGGATTCAGCAGCTGCAGGGTGCGCATGTTGACCGTGCTCTCCCGCCGTCGGCCGCTGGTCCAGTCGTCATCGAGAACGGTCAGGGTCTGGAACGGCGCCGTGCTCTGCCCCAGCAGCTTCCGGGGACCGCTGCCGAGGGCGCCGAGCTGGATCAGGTCGAGCTGGCCGATCCGGCCGGGGTAGTAGGCGTGCTGATGGCCGCTGATGTAGGCCTCCACCTGGTGGCGTTCGAGCAGCTGGCGGAGCTCCTGGCTCCGGGCCAGCACATTGCCGGGCGTGTCGCGCCCTTGCGAGACCCCCAGCAGTGGCAGGTGTCCCACCACCAGCCGCCTCCTGGCCCCGCGGGCCCCCACGCTCGCCAGGCTCCGCTCCGCCCAGCGCAGCTGTTCGGATGGAATCGCGGCGGAGGAGGCGTCGAGCACCAGCAGGAACAGCCCGTTCTGGACCACGGAATAGAAGAAGGGGAAGCCTGAGCCGTCGGCGAAGCTGAGGCCGAGGTCCCCCTGCTGACGGAGCCAGTAGCGGCTGGCCTCCCGCCGCTCCCGCTCAAAGACGTAGCGGCCGTCCACCCAGCTGCTGGACGCGTCGTGGTTGCCCATCGCCGGAACGAAGGGCAGCCCCGCCCGCCTCAGGGGCCTGAGCACCTGGCGATCGAACCCGGCCCACATGGCCTGCAGCTGTTCGGTGCTCAGGCTCGACTTCTGGCCGGCCACCATGTCGCCGGCGCAGACCACCAGATCCGGGCGCAGGGAGGGGATCAGGGCGATCCCCTGGCTCACCTCGGGGATGTAGGTGGTGGATCCGTAGCTGGCATTGAGATCACTGATCAGCACCAGACGCTGGTCACCGCGGGGCGGCAGCCTCAGGTCGGCAGTGCCCGCCGCGGCCGCTGGAGTCCCCTGGGCCAGCCTCCAGCCGCCGGAGGCCGCCACCCCCAGGGCCAGGCCCCCCAGACCGAGAACCTGACGTCGGCTGAGGGTTGGGGCCATGGTCGAATCACTGCCGCTGCGGCTCCATGTTGCCGGCACTGGTCCGCCGGATCCGGCGGGTTGTGCTCCGGACCCCATAGGCTGCGCCGGGCCAGAACCTTCGATGGCATGAACGACCACCTGGGAGCAGGAGCAGGACACGATGAGCCACAAGCCATGAGCAGCAAGGACTTCCACTACGAGCCGGTGGAGAGATTCGGCGAAGGGCTCACCACCAGCCGCCCCTGGAACACCAACGCCCTGGCCGGGGTGGAACTCCTCAACGGCCGGGTGGCGATGCTGGGCTTCAGCGCCGCCATCGTGGGCGAATGGCTCACCGGCAAGGGCATCGTCGGCCAGCTGGGTGCTGTGCTGGCCTGGTATCTCGGCTGATTACCGGCCGTAGAGAGCGGTGAAGGAGGCCTTGCCCAGACTCTGGCTGTTGACCATGAAGCCCACCAGTGCCGCCGAAGGATCGGGCGGCAGCTCGAGAGTCTTCACCTTGAGGGCGTGCAGGGTGAAGGTGTAGCGATGGGGTGCGTTGCCCACCGGCGGGCATGGGCCTCCCCAGCCGGGGCTGCCGTAGTCGGTGCGGATCTGGCGGGCACCCGGTGGAAGACCCATGCCGTCAGCGCGGCCTGCGTTCGCCGGCAGCCCGGAGCTGCCGGCGGGGATGTCCACCACCAGCCAGTGCCACCAACCGCTGCCGCCGGTGGGGGCATCGCTGTCGTGCACCAGCAGGGCGAAGCTCTGGGTCTGGGGCGGGGCCTTACTCCAGCTCAGGGCCGGGGAGATGTTCTCCCCGCTGCAGCCGACGCCGTTGAACACGTGCTTTGCGGCGATGGTGCCGTTGGCCTTGATCTGGGGACTGCTCAGGTTGAAGCCCTCCGAGCGGGCCATGGCCCCCAGGTTGGTGACCACGACGGCCAGCAGGGCGGTGGCGGCTCCTTTGATCCGCAAGGAGCGTCTCGAGGGCGATGTCATCAAGGGGGTGTGCTGTTGGCCTGAGGGGATGAGGCTGATGCTCAGGGACTGGATCAGAGGCAGCCCTGGACGGAGATGCGGTAGCTGAACCCCAGGGCGCCGGGGTCACTGCTGGCTCCCACCTTGAAGTTCATCTGGCTGGCCTGTTTGCCCTCGATGGCCTGGAATGGGCCGAACATGCGGCCGGTGCCGATCGGAGGATTCATCGTTTCATTCACCACCTGAAGTGAGCTGCCATCGCTGAATTTCATGAAGGCCTCCACGGGGTACTTGGCTCCGGCATCTGAGGAGTTGGCGGTGAAGAAGAACTTGAAGCTGGTGAAGGGTTGATCGACGATGAAATCGGTGTTCCAGTTCGACTTGCCGAACAGCTTGCCCCGCCCCACCGACTTGGCCACGATCGGGCTCATGCCGTTGCCGCCGATCGGGTTGAGGAAGGTGCAACGGGGCTCGGCCTGGGCCAGGCCAGCGGCAGGCCAACCCAGCAGCAGGCCGCTGGCGACCGCCAGACCAAGGCCTGCGAGCCGACGGCCTGAAAACAGCTGAGATGACACCACCATTGTCTCTTGGGTCATGGTCAGGAGTCGTGTCTATCAGAGGCGCCATCCTGCCATTGCATGCCGTACCTGCGGTGCAGATCAAGTCTGGGGCTCCAGATCATCAGGCCCATCTGGCAACAGTGCGTGCGCAACCCTCGCCAAAATGGTGGGATTGGGTTGATCCAGGTTGTGGGAGGTTCAAATTTGTAAACCGATCAGACGGCATGGGCCATGCTGAAACGCAGGCCGGCCAGAGGCCTTGCATCGATCTGAAATCTCAATCCGGTTTCAAGAGTTCGTCGCACCACTTCTCCTTTGGGAAGTTCAGAATTCAGAAGATGGTATCAGCCGTCAGTGATATGGTCGCGGTCGGGACTATTGAAACTTCCTTGTGAATGGTGCTGACCCGGTTTCGATGGCTTCAATCCTACAGACACTGAAAAGATCAATCCAGGGGAGCCATGGCCGATACCTGGCACCAACATCCTGCTGATGGTGGCCTGCCCCGCGATGGAACCCGCATCGGCCAACCTCCCGCGCATTCTCCAGGAGAACAGCTCCATGAGCGGTGGTTTCGGCCAATGGCATCTCCCCACCGACAACGTTCAGGGAGCCCCGGCTCCTTTCGCTACAGGCCCCAGGGATGGGGATTGGATCCCTGGCGGGCTTCCTCAGCGGTGCCGCAGGCCAGTACGACCCGATCCCCACCCAGGACAAGTGCGGTGGTTCATGGACTCCTCCATCGGCTACGCCGGCGTGGCTCGACAGTTCGCTGAATCGCCGCACCGGTCGAGGCGGACCAGCTCATCAGCGGGGCGGACCGTTGTAGATCAGCTTCTCGACCTGACGGCCGTCCGGGGAGATCTGGATCTCTGTTTCCAGAGTGGGCGGCAGGTCTCGCTCTTGCCAGGTGGGGGGACCACCCAGGAAGCGGAAGATGAAGCCGTCGCTGTCGTTGCTGACCAGGCAGGGGTTGTCCGGGTCAGCTGTGGCGAACATGCAGCTGGCGGGACGGTAGGCCTCGAGCCCTCCGTTGATCTTCACCGCACGGGTACGGGCCGTGTTGATGGCGCGTACCGCTTCGGCCGGCATGCGGTCCTGGGCCTGGATCGGCAGGGTTGTGCACAACAGGGCCGCGAAACCCCCGAGAACGAGGCGGCGGGAAAGGTTTTTAGCTTGGAGTTGCATGGACATCCACAGCAGATACCTTTGCTTTAGGACCAGATCTCCGGACTGGCAAGGTGGAAGGGCAAGTTGTTCACTTCAAGCCGATTCTTTTTTTGACGGGAGCTGACCAGGCACCAGGTGCTTGCTGAGGGAGTGCTGCGCTGTTCCCGTCATGGAAAAATATCGAACCATCATCAACTGATATTGAGGCATTCTTTATCTCAATCCTCCTTTGTCTTGGACCTGGGTCTCGGTCTCCTTTGCCTGACAACTGCTTTTTGCAAGAACAAGTTGTTTGGAATGGACAGCACAGATCCGTCGCTGCCCTGCAGGACGATAAAGAATAGCCCAATATCGACGATTTCGCCTTCTACGGCAAATTCAACATCAAGAATTTTCACCTTATCGCCAATGCCTGCGGGATGACTGAAGAAGATGATTATCGTTGATGTAATATTTGACAAAATTGACCATTGCGCAAAGAAAGCGATTCCAAGAATTGTCAGCATTGATGACAAAAAGAAGATTAGCTCGGATCGCTCAACCCCCCAGATTGAGAGAAATCCACCAACAATTACAAAGAAGAGTAAAAAGTCCAGAGTCTTTGTGATCACTGTGACTCTGGGCTTTCCGTATGAGTATTTTCGCTGAGCGGCTTTGATCGCTGCAAGTGTGATTCGTCTCGCCACGGCGGAGGCAAGCAAGACGGTAACTGTCTCAAGGATCTGGGTTGTGTATGGTCCCATTTATTTGATTACAATTAATCGAATGATTGTAGGGATATGCTTTTCTATGGCTGCTTCTCTTGGTCACCTGCCCACTTTCAGGGAGGGTGACGGCCTGACCCCGAACAAGCTGCCAACCTTCCGACTCTTCAGGCCTGATCATGGCAGGTTCATCAAGGTGCCTTCAGAGCCTCCCTCAGTCAGATACAGATCAGAGGAAAAGAACAGCCACAGCACACTCAGAAGAAACGCCATACAGAGCCCCTGTCTCGATCAGGGGGGGGCGTCCCGCCAAGTGGTGGAAATTCCGAGGAGTAGCACCGGCGTAGCCGGTGCTGCCTGAACACCGCCTCAGACGTCCGTCGTTGCAGGGGGTGGGCAGGTCCGTGACCCTGGTTTGAGAACCACCTCAACCGGACGAACCATGCCCAGACCGGATTCTGGCGCCTCTCCCCTGGCGCCGCACCTCAATGGCAGCAGCGCCGGGCAGCTGATCCCCGAGCTGGTGCGCCAGGGCCTGCAGCAGCTGATCGAGCTCGAGGTCGCGGCCGTGCTCGGCGCGGAGCGCCATGAGCGCACCGACGAGCGGCTCGGCCACCGCAACGGCAGCCGACCCCGCACCCTCACCACCCAGGTGGGCGACATCCCGCTCGCCATCCCCAAACTCCGTGCGGGGAGCTTCTTCCCGACCATCCTCGAGCCCCGCCGGCGGATCGATCAGGCGCTCTATGCGTTGATCATGGAGGCCTGGGTCAAGGGCATCTCCACCCGCAAGGTGGACCCCCTGGTGGCCGCCATCGGCTCCCAGGCCGGCATCTCCCGCTCGGAGGTGAGCCGAATCTGCCAGGGGCTCGACGGCCAGATCCAGGCGTTCCTGGAGCGGCCGCTCGACGGCAGCCGCTATCCGTACCTCTATCTGGATGCCACCTACCTCCACGGCCGGCTGGGCAAGACCCTGCAGGTTTGCTCCCGCGCCGTCGTCGTGGCCATGGGGGTCAATGCCGACGGCCGCCGCGAGCTGCTGGGTCTGCAGGTGGGCGACAGCGAGAGCGAGCCCTTCTGACGGCAATTCCTGGGCGGTCTGAGGCAGCGGGGCCTCACTGGTGTTCGGCTTGTCGTCTCCGACGCTCACGTCGGGCTCACCAAGGCGGTGGGCCGGATGTTCCAGGGCTGCAGCTGGCAGCGCTGCAGCGTGCACTTTGCCCGCAACCTTCTGCAGGCGGTGCCCAGGGCGCAGCAGGAGATGGTGGCCGCCGCACTGCGGTCGGTGTTCACCCAGCAGAGCCGCACTGGCGTGGAGTAGCAGTGGGATCAGGTGGCCGGCGTGCTCTCGCTCAAGTTCCCCAGGGCCGCTGAACTGATGGCCTCGGCCCGGGAGGACGTGCTGGCGTTCCGCCACTTCCCAGCCAGCCACTGGCGCAAGCTGTGGAGCACCAACCTGCTGGAGCGCGTCAACGAGGAGATCAAGAGGCGCACCAAGGTGGTCGGCATCTTCCCGAACGACGCCGCCATCACCCGCCTGGTGGGGGCGGTGCTGCTGGAACAGGACGAGCACTGGCAGCTGGAGGGCCGCCGCATGTTCTCGCTCGATTCGATGGCCGCCATCCCTCCTGCCGCCGATGAGCTTCCGGCAGCGGAGCCGCAGCTCGCCACTACGTCCTGAGGCTCCAGCTCAGGCCCCGGCCAGTCGCCTGGCTCGCCTCCACAGGGCGGGCCGGCAGCGGCTGGCGTCCGGGGCCGGCGCTCCAACGATCGCCACGATGAGCAACCTACTGAACGGATGACTTGACACGTCATTCACGACCGTTCAGTGTGTATAAACGAGACGATTCATCGCCTCGGGAATGACCGCCCGTCATTCCACTCTGTTCACTCTCAAATCAGGGTAATCGGGCCTCGGCTTTTCCACCACTCAAAGGGACGCGACCCGATCAGGAGATTCTGCTGAGCAACTGTTTCGCGAGTGCAGCTGGGCTCCGGTTGAGGCATGACCTCACTCGCCCTCCCGGATCACTGCGATCCAGCGGTCGCCCTTGAACAAACCCTTCCCCCATCTCTCCTCCAGATCCGCCAGGGGTTGAGCGGCTACAGCCTGCTCGGCGCTCAATCCTTGCTGTTTCCGAGTCGACAGACGCTTGCGGGCGCTGGCCAGAATGGTGCGATAGCTCCCCAACTCAACCTTTCCCCCCCCCACGACTCCATGCCCGGGGATGATGCGGGTCTCTGGCCCCGCGAGGGCAAGAACACGGTCCACTCCAGCGATCGCCCCAGAGGCTGCCGCCATGGAAGGCGTCGATGAATGGGTACATGCCGTTCCAGCACCCATCACCTCTGTGAATCACGTTGGCCGTGTTGAAGTGCACGATGGTATTGCCGTCCGTGTGAGCAGCAGGCAGGTGCAACAGGTCGATGGTCCCGTCATCGAGATGCAGCCGCAGTGTGTTCTCGAAGGTGAGCACCGGCAGGGCCAACCTGGCGAACTTGGCATCCACCAGCAAAGGGCCTTCTGAGCCGGTGAGCACCCCGACATTTCCGCCCTCTCCAATGATCATCGCCACGGAACCCCGCCCAGGAGCGGCCGAGACCGTCCCTGGCTCAGCGCTTTGAGCAGCCAGCTGTGGATGACTGACCAGGCCGAGCACCAGAGCCACGAACAACGAACAGGCCAAGTGCAATCCGGACACGGGGACGATGCATGAATGAATCAAGATTGATGAAGTGCCTTATCCAGGACCTTCATGTGTTGTCTGACGTGACCATCCACCGATCAGCAGAACCGTCAGCTCAGAAAGGAATCCAGGAAGCTGAGCGGCCTTGCCATGGTCGCTGAGAAGCCGAGAATGCCACGGTCCCGGTGGCTGTACAGCAGCGTGTCGTCGGCTTCCAGCAGGAAGGTGCCGCCCCGCTGGGTGAGGAAGTCGTCGCGCGGCACGTAGGTGCGCCAGTGACCCAGCACTTCGGTCATGTTGCGCAGTCGCACCGTGGCCAGCTCGAAGGGCCGCTGGAACCCGGTCCCGCCCGCTCTGGCGAAGAATGCCCCCTTGATCGGCGGCAGGGGGCCCGCCTGGATGGTCTCCTCGTCGGCGATCCGCTGGGGAGCGCTGCGATCGCCCGAGTAGCCACGCAACACCTCGGCCAGGGTTCCGGGGGACCCGATGCCGGCGCACATCAGCAGCAGGGTCGGCCATGGCCCGCCGATCTGCCGGAGGCCCTCGTAGAGCCCCAGAGCCCGGTGCAGCTGGGGTTCGTCGTCCACCTGGAGGCATTCAAGTGGAAACCCCGTGAAGGCGCAGAAGCGCTGGCGGCCCGCCTCGTTGCCGATGCCGATCGCCAGCACGGCGATGCCGGCAGTCGCCAGCTGCGGCAGGACCGGGGCCAGGGCCTGGGCGTATTCGAGGCTGTCGAAATCCCCCAGCTGGCTCAGCAGCAGCACGAGTCGGCGCTGGCCGCGCTCCATGCCGGACACTCCCGCCAGCCGCTCCAGCAGGGCAGCGGGTGCAGGCGGTTGTGCCTTGCCGCCGGCTGGATCGGTGGCCGATGGATCGGTGTTCATTGGATCGGAGCTGGGCACAGGCAGCGCGACGCTCAAGGCCGATCCATCGTGGCGCTCTCCAGGAACGCCTCCGCCGCGACGAACAGGCCATTTCGCCGGAGGGGATCCATGCGATCCAGAAGGCGCACATTCATCGAGAGGCGGGGGTTGGCCTGGAAGAAGGCCCGGTGATGATCGATGAAGCGCCAGTAGAGACCGTCCCAGATGTCACACCACGGGCCGCGCTTGAAATCTCCCATCTTGAGGATGTAGTTGGAGCCGCAGATGTAGGGCTTGGTGGCGAAGATGCCGCCATCGCTCATCAGGCCCATTCCGTAGACGTTCGGGCCCATCACCCACTCATAGGAATCCAGATAACGCTCCATGAACCACCTGTGCACCTCCGTCGGCTGGATCTCGCAGAGCAGCATCAGGTTGCTGATCACCATCAGCCGCTCGATGTGATGGTTGTAGCCCGTGCGATTCAGCCGCCGGATCGCCGCATCCAGTGGCGGCAGGCCGGTGCTGCCGTCGGTCCAGCAGGGCGCCAGCCGGCGTCGATGGTTCCAGAAGTTGCTGCCGGCCTGGGTGTCGCCATGCACGAGATCGATGCCGCGCACGAACTCCCGCCAGCCGATCACCTGTCTCAGGAAGCCCTCCAGCGAGGCGATCGGCGCCGGTTGGTCGCACTCCTGCCGCTGCTTCACATGGGCGAGGGTGGCTGCGATCACCATGGCCGGAGAGAGCAGGCCGATGTTGAGCAGGGGAGAGAGCAGGGAATGGTGCAGGGTGCCCAGACGCGCGCTCAGGGCGTCCTCGTAGGGGCCGAATCCGTCGAGGCGGTCCTGCAGGAACCGTTGCAGCCAGGCGTCGGCGCCGTCGTGATCGACGGGAATCCAGAGCTCCCCCGGCACCCCGGGATGGCTGCTGAAGTGGGTGGCGATCAGCTGTCGCACCACCGGTTCATGGGGACTGGTCGCCACAGCCGGCAGCGGTGGTTCCTGGTAGCCCTTCGGCAGCCGGCGGCGGTTCTCGACATCGAAGCTCCAGCGGCCGCCGCTGGGGCTCCCGTCGTCTTCGAGCAGCAGCCCCAGGCGCCGTCGCTGCCGCTCGTAGAACGTCTTCATGAAGGGCCGGCGACGTCCTTCGAACCAGGCCCGACTCTCGGCGGCCGATTCGAGGAACGCGGGTGAGGGCAGCACGGTCAGCCGTACCCCGTGCTCGCGGCAGAACTGCTGCAGCCTCTGCCCGAAGCTGCGGTCGGCGATCTCCGCCACCTGCAGCTCCCGGTCTGCACCCAGCTCTGCCGCCAGCCGCTCCCAGAACGACACACCCGACGAAGCCGGCAGCTCGAAATAGTGCACCGCCAGCCCCCGCTCGTTCAGCGCGTCGCGGAAGCTGCGCATCGCCACGAAGGTGTGGAGCAGGCGCAGCTGGTGGTACCGGTAGGTGGAGGCCACAGCGAGGTCTTCGATCATCAGCACCCGGCTCCCGGGAATGAGCTGCAGCGGCGAGGGGGTGAACCACTCGCGGTGCAGCTGATCGCCCAGGATCAGGGTCAGGACCATCGCTGGCGTTGCGTCTGCTGGAGGTCATAGCGGCACGCTTGACGATTCAGGTCGAAGTGGCACGGCAGTCCTCCAGGGCTGCCCGCACTGGAGCCCATCACCACGTGGAGGGACCGGCCCGGACTCAGCGCAGTGCTCAGGACCATGCCATTCCCCGAGGAGCAGGCCCTGCCCAGCTGATTGAGCCGCAACCGGGGGGTGAGGTCCTGTGCCTGCTGCGCCGGCATCGGCACGAAGCAGGATGAGGACGCCAACCCAATGGTAGTTTGACGGTTCAGGAAAGGATTGATTCTTCGTCTCGGCAGAGCCGATCGATTCGGTGCGGGAGCAGCGTCAGCCGCCATCTCCCGAACAGGCAACCGAACCCAAACCCCGTCACGTCTGCATCGACCCGGCCGGTTCGCCTCCTGCCCATTGATCAGGCGGATCGGTCTTTCGGCAATGACGTGGCCCCATTGCAGGGCAGGGTCGGGGTGAAATCAGCGTTTCCGGAATTCCTTCAGACACGGCCCAGAGACCCGCCCACGCCATGGAACAGATCACCGATGCAGGCCGGAAGGTCGCCAGCGACCTGGCTCGTCAGTACGGCTTCAGCCAGGACGCCGTCACCCACATGATGCTGGCGATGCTGCGTGGCAAAGGCGCCATGGCCCAGTTCGACCATCCTGAATTCGCCGGCTCCGGCCAGTGGATGCGGGGGGGCATGCTGATGATCGGCGACATGTTCAACCACTCCCTCAAGGCGAGGGTGGATGGGCTCTGCCAGGCGATCGCAGCTCAGCTTGGCGGCCACCAGCCCCAACCGGCCAGCGCAGGAAGCTTCCAGGCCCAGAGCAGCGGCGGCTGGGCCGCCCAGTCGTCGCTGCCGGCGATGGCGCCCATGGCTGCAGCAGGAGGCGGGTCGCCCCTGTTCGTGCCGGATCCCCGGGATACATGGTGGCCCGCCGAGCTGGGCGTCCCCGCGGCGCTGGGCAGTCAGAACGACATGAGCTACGCCTTCTTCCCGTCCGCTGGCCGGTTGGCCATTCAGTCGAACGGCCAGGTGTCGGTGTACGACACGGGCCATCATCAGATCGCCGGTCTGTCCCAGCAGCAGGGCTCAGGCGGCACCGTGGTTTTCGCCACCCCGGGCGGCACGGTGAGCCTCTCCAGCCTCACCTCGATGGGCGGCGGCAGCCAGCAGCAATCGGGCCATGGCGGCAGCCAGCAACAGAGCAGCTCCGGCGGCGGGCACCAACAGTCATCGGCCTCCTTCGCCATGGCCCCGATGGCGATGCAGCCGATGCAGCCAATGGCCATGCAGCCGATGCAGCCGATGGCCGGATTCGAGAACTGGTGGCCTGCGGAGCTGGGCAGCCCCAGCGCCACCGGCGCCCAGAACAATCTGCGTTACGCCTGGTTCGCCGAATCGGGCTGCCTGGCCGTGGAGCACGACGGCACCCTCAGCCTGCTGGATGCCCGCGACCATCCGATCAACGGGATCGCCCAGGCCAGCAGCAGCGCCGAGGTGATGTTCTCCACGCCGGATGGCTCCGTCAGTCTTTCGAGCCTGCCACCTTTTTCCCCGAAAGGTCCTTCCGTTGCATCTCCAGCTGCCCCGGCCCCGGCGCCAGCGGTAGTCCAAACCCCCACCTCCAGCGGGGATGTGATCAGCGCCCTGGAACGTCTGGGTGAGCTCATGGCCAAGGGGGTGCTGAGCGAGGCGGAATTCACCGAGAAGAAAAAGGAGCTGCTGAGTCGGTTGTAAGGAACCCGCGGCGGCCGGGTCCCAGGCAGGAGAACCGCAGCCCGATGGAATCGGCAGTCGAGACCGGCGCCGTGGTTGGTGGTGGAGCAAGCGAAGAGGCAGCTTCTGTCAGTTCTCCATCAAGGAGATATGGCCATGGGGATACCTTTACGGAGCGATCGATGTCCCGGAGCTGTGTGCTCACTCAGTCGACTCCTGTCCAGGGTCCTTTCCTGAACATGATGAGTTCTGGAGTTGTCGCGGAATGGCAGTTGGTGCTCGTTCAGATCAGGTTTCGCCACATGTCATTCGTTTCCGGCGACTGCACCGAATCGAAGGAATTGTTGATGTCTCTGGTTTGGATGTAGAGTTTCCTTGAAACGTCGAACGGAAGGCTCGTCATTTCTTGGGGTTCAATGTAGGTTATTGCGGGCTATCTTCCAGCAATGCCCGGGGCTCAGGTAGCCCCTGTTGCTAGACTGTGATTGGGAATTCTGAGAGACGTAGCCATGAAGATCAAGCGCTTTATCAATCTGCACAAGGGCGCTACGTTTTTGTTTGTCCTGGGCTTGATGATCGCCTATCAAAATTTTACTTTTGGGCCTTGGATCTATCTTTCTCTGCACGGTACTTATGGAATACTGTGGCTACTGAAAGACAGAATTTACCCTGACAAACAATGGGAGCAGGAGGTCTCATGGTCGACAGGTGTGCTCGGCTTTGGAGTGATAAGCTTATATTGGGTTGCTCCATTCATCCTCATCAGCAGTCGCCTTGAGCCAGCTTTGCCGTTGATCGCGGCGGCAGTGGCGATATGCATCGTAGGAATTTTCCTGCATTACAGCAGTGATGCTCAAAAACATTATACACTTAAATACAAGTCTGGCCTGATTACGGAAGGCTTCTTCGCGCGCTGCCGGAATACAAATTATCTAGGGGAAATTCTGATTTATTTAGCATTTGCGATGATAGCGTCGAGTTGGATTCCCTTCGTCATTCTGGGGGGGGTTCACTGCCGGCATCTTCATCCCAAATATGCTCAAAAAAGACAAGTCGCTTGAGCGCTACCCTGATTTTGAATCCTACAAAGCTCGCTCAGGACTATTGCTCCCTAAGCTTTTTATTGCCAATTCCTGAGGTGCTCAAGGCGTTGTGCCAATCGTTCGTGGTGCGCTTTGATCCCCTGATCCTGGATCAGCACGGTCACCGCTGAGCTGTGCGTGGCTACTCAGAGCGGCGTCCCAGCAAGTGGTGTAACTCAGGAGGATCAGCCCCGGCGTAGCCGGGGCTGACGGCTCACCTCCCTCAGATTTCAGCTGTGGCAATGGGTGGGCCGGTCTGTGACCCTGTTCGGAGAACTACCACCAAACCGAACACAGACCATGACCCTCACCCATAGTGGCGCCTCCGAGCTGAGCCAGCTCATGGAGGGCACCACCGCTGGCGCCCTGATCCCAGAGATCGTGCGCCGGGGTTTCCAGGACCTGCTGGAAGCCGAGGTTTCTGCCCTCACGGGCGCTCAACTCCATGAGCGCTGCCCCGATCAGCGCTCCACCCATCGCAACGGCTACCGGGAGCGGCTGCTCACCACCCAGGTGGGCGACCTCAGCCTGGCCATTCCCAGGTTGCGGCAGGGCAGCTTCTTTCCCAGCTG